>NZ_CAOKTW010000007.1:0-227927 GCF_948472335.1 Streptococcus bouchesdurhonensis
GTTGAAGAAAAAGTGCTCCGTCCACTTGAAACTGGGGAAGCACTTGTAGAAGTTGAATACTGTGGCGTTTGCCACACCGACCTCCACGTTGCTCATGGTGACTTTGGTCAAGTCCCAAGACGTGTTCTTGGCCACGAAGGTATCGGTATCGTTAAAGAGATTGCTCCAGATGTGAAAAGCCTTAAAGTCGGTGACCGCGTCAGCGTTGCTTGGTTCTTTGAAGGATGTGGCACTTGCGAATACTGTACAACTGGTCGCGAAACCCTTTGCCGTACAGTGAAAAATGCTGGCTACTCAGTAGACGGTGGTATGGCTGAACAATGTATCGTAACTGCTGACTATGCTGTTAAAGTTCCTGACGGACTTGATCCAGCCCAAGCTTCTTCTATCACATGTGCTGGTGTAACAACCTATAAAGCTATTAAAGAAGCCAAAGTTGAACCAGGCCAATGGGTTGTTCTTTACGGTGCTGGTGGACTTGGTAACCTAGCTGTTCAATATGCTAAAAAAGTATTCAATGCTCATGTTATCGCAGTTGATATCAACAATGACAAACTTGCCCTTGCAAAAGAAGTAGGCGCTGACATTGTTATTAACGGCCTCGAAGTTGAAGATGTACCTGGACTTATCAAGGAAAAAACTGATGGAGGTGCTCACTCAGCTGTCGTAACTGCTGTGTCTAAAGTTGCCTTCAATCAGGCTGTTGACTCAGTTCGTGCTGGTGGTCGCGTAGTCGCTGTTGGTCTTCCTTCTGAAATGATGGAACTTAGCATCGTAAAAACCGTTCTAGATGGAATCCAAGTCATCGGTTCTCTTGTAGGAACTCGTAAAGACTTGGAAGAAGCCTTCCAATTCGGTGCAGAAGGTTTAGTAGTTCCAGTTGTTCAAAAACGTCCAATAGAAGATGCCGTAGCCATTTTCGACGAAATGGAAAAAGGTCAAATCCAAGGACGTATGGTACTCGACTTCACCCACTAATCTAATAGAAACCTATTTTAAAAGTTGGAAGCTTCTTTCAACTTTTTTATATTAAATTTTTAAATGTGGATTCAATATTACTCCTCAAAAAACTCAATATATCAACATCCAAAAGTAAAAGTTTTTTTAATTTTTTATGATAAATAGTTGCTTTTTACATGAAAACGGTTTATACTTAAACAGTCTTAAAGTTTTCTTAAATGAAAACTAAAACAAAAAAGGAGGAATGACAATAATGAGTATCGGAATCATTATTGCGAGCCACGGCGAATTTGCTGCGGGTATTCATCAGTCAGGATCTATGATCTTTGGTGAACAAGAAAAGGTTCAAGTTGTGACCTTTATGCCAAATGAAGGTCCTGATGATCTATACGCTAAGTTTAATAACGCTGTTGCTGCATTTGACGCAGAAGATGAGGTTCTAGTTTTGGCTGACCTTTGGAGTGGTTCTCCATTTAACCAAGCTAGTCGCGTGATGGGAGAAAATCCTGAGCGTAAGTTTGCCATCATCACAGGACTTAACTTACCGATGTTGATTCAAGCCTACACAGAGCGCCTCATGGACGCTGCTGCAGGTGTAGAAAAAGTCGCTGCTAATATCATTAAAGAAGCCAAAGATGGCATCAAAGCTCTTCCAGAAGAGCTAAATCCAGTTGAAGAAGTTGCAAGCGCTGCAGCTGCTCCAGTTGCCCAAGCTGCTATCCCAGAAGGAACTGTTATCGGAGACGGTAAATTGAAAATCAATCTTGCCCGTCTTGACACACGTCTACTTCACGGTCAGGTTGCAACTGCTTGGACTCCAGATTCAAAAGCAAATCGTATCATCGTTGCTTCAGATAACGTGGCTAAAGACGACCTTCGTAAAGAATTGATTAAACAAGCAGCTCCAGGTAATGTCAAGGCTAACGTGGTTCCAATTCAAAAACTGATTGAGATTTCAAAAGACCCACGTTTTGGAGAAACACATGCCCTTATCTTGTTTGAAACACCTCAAGATGCCCTTCGTGCCATCGAAGGCGGCGTGCCAATCAAGACTCTTAACGTTGGTTCTATGGCTCACTCAACAGGTAAAACATTGGTCAATACCGTTTTGTCTATGGACAAAGAAGATGTTGCTACATTTGAAAAAATGCGTGACTTGGGTGTTGAATTTGATGTCCGTAAAGTACCAAATGATTCTAAAAAAGATTTGTTTGACTTGATTAACAAAGCCAATGTCAAATAAGCCATTATTTATGAAAGGATTTTAAACATGTCTATTATTTCTATGGTTTTAGTAGTCGTTGTAGCCTTCTTTGCAGGTCTTGAAGGCATCCTCGACCAGTTCCAATTTCACCAACCACTTGTAGCCTGTACCCTTATTGGGCTTGTAACAGGTCACTTGGAAGCAGGGATTATCCTCGGTGGATCGCTTCAAATGATTGCCCTTGGTTGGTCAAATATCGGTGCTGCTATCGCTCCTGATGCTGCACTTGCTTCTGTCGCTGCTGCCATTATCATGGTTCTTGGTGGTGACTTTACCAAGACTGGTATCGGTGTTGCCCAAGCGGTTGCTATCCCTCTTGCCGTAGCTGGACTTTTCTTGACAATGATTGTTCGTACAATTTCAGTTGGTTTGGTTCATACTGCAGATGCTGCCGCTAAAAAAGGTGACTTCGGCGCTGTGGAGCGTGCGCATTTCATTGCGCTACTCTTCCAAGGACTTCGTATCGCACTTCCTGCAGCTCTTCTCCTTATGGTACCAACTGAAACTGTACAAAGTATCCTTAGTGCCATGCCAGACTGGCTCAAAGATGGTATGGCTATCGGTGGTGGTATGGTCGTTGCCGTTGGTTACGCCATGGTTATCAACATGATGGCAACTCGTGAAGTATGGCCATTCTTCGCTCTTGGTTTCGTTCTCGCTGCTGTGTCAGACATTACTCTAATCGGATTCGGTGCTATCGGTGTTGCTATCGCGCTTATCTACCTTCACCTTTCTAAAACTGGTGGAAATGGTGGCGGAGGAGCTGCAACTTCTAACGACCCAATCGGCGATATCCTAGAAGACTACTAAGATAAGAAAGGACTGAAAACATCATGACTGAAAAACTTCAATTAACTAAATCAGATCGTAAAAAAGTTTGGTGGCGTTCAACCTTCTTACAAGGGTCTTGGAACTTTGAACGGATGCAAAACTTGGGCTGGGCTTATACACTCATTCCAGCTATCAAAAAACTCTATACTAAAAAAGAAGATCAAATCGCTGCTCTTGAGCGTCACCTTGAGTTCTTCAACACTCATCCATACGTAGCTGCTCCAGTCATGGGGGTTACTCTTGCGCTTGAAGAAGAACGTGCTAACGGTGTGGAAATCGATGACGCTGCTATCCAAGGGGTTAAAATCGGTATGATGGGACCTCTTGCTGGTATCGGTGACCCAGTATTCTGGTTTACAGTACGCCCAATCCTTGGATCTCTCGGTGCTTCACTTGCCCTTACTGGCAATATCTTGGGCCCACTCCTCTTCTTTGTTGCATGGAACTTGATTCGTATGTCATTCTTGTGGTATGTTCAAGAGATTGGATACAAGGCTGGATCAGAAATCACTAAAGATATGTCTGGCGGCATCCTTCAAGATATCACTAAAGGAGCTTCTATCCTTGGGATGTTCATTCTTGCTGTCCTTGTTCAACGTTGGGTAAATATTAAATTTGCTTTCGATGTTTCTAAAGTTCAACTAGATGAAAAGGCTTATATCCATTGGGATAAATTGCCAGAAGGGTCTAAAGGTATCCAAGAAGCATTCGCACAAGTAGGACAAGGATTGTCTCAAACTCCTGAAAAAGTTACTACTTTCCAACAAAACTTGGATATGTTGATTCCTGGATTATCAGGACTACTCCTTACTTTACTTTGCATGTACTTACTTAAGAAAAAAGTATCTCCAATCACTATTATCCTTGCCCTCTTCGCAGTGGGTATTGTGGCACATGTTCTTCACATCATGTAATCAAGCAACTAAAAAGGAACCAGGTTCTAAAATCTGATTCCTTTTTTCTAGGCTTTTATACTCAATGAAAATCAAAGAGCAAACTAGGAAGCGAGCCGCAGGCTGTACTTGAGTACGGCAAGGCGAAGCTGACGTGGTTTGAATTTGATTTTCGAAGAGTATTATTCTGCCAAGGCTCCCATTGGATCCCAAGGTGCAAGTACGATTGGTTCTGCTCCATAGGCAGCTTGTTCTTCTGCTGTCAGCAATTCCTTACGAACAACGATTTGGTATGTGTATTCGTCCATCCAAGCGTCTGAGGCAACAAAGTAACCATCTGTACCGACCTTGTCTCCCCATGAGTTTTCAACCTTCCACTTGGTTGATTTACCATTTTCGTCCAAGTCAACACCTGTCAAGACCATGGCGTGGGTCATCAAGCTTTCGCTATAGTCCAAACGTCCGGCCTTGTCTTGAGTAAGTTTAATGTCCATGCTTGATTCAAAGTCATAAACATCTGTCGCAAGGATTCCAGCTTTGCGGTTGCTGAGCTGGCCAACATCAGAACCAAACCAAACAGTCTCACCTGCTTGCATTTGGGCAATCGCCAATTCTTTCAAGCGCTCCATTGGAACGTTGATGTAACGAACCGCACGGCTACCAACCACATTTCCCAACATCTCAACTGTGTAAGATTTACCGTATGGTTTATCAGCAGTTGGAGCATTGATAACAGAAACGTAGTCTTCTAAAGGAAGATTGACATATTTCTTGTAAAATTCCTGTGGAGTAATACCTTTTTCGCTTTGGTAGTTATTATCCTTATCACGATAAGCAAAGTCAAATTTACGTGGTGGTAGTCCTAGTGACATGGCAAGGAAGTTAAAGATCTCTTGCAAGAGGTCTTCTTTCTTAGCTTGAACAGTCGCTTGGTCTGCGCCAGAAGCTAGTAAGTCACGCAAGATTTGAGCATCTTGGCGCAGCAATTTGTTAAGGATTGCATTTAGCTCACGGCTGCTACTAGATGAAACAGACTCAGGATAAACTGACTTAGGCACGACACCGTATTTTTCAAAGAGGGAAACGACCATATCCCATTGACCACCATCTTGTTGTGGTATTTGGAGTAAGAAGCTAACCTTACGGCTCGTCAATTCTTGGTCTGCAGTCGCAATGACTTGCTCCAAGAACCAGTTTGATTTCTCATACTTGTCCCAGAAGAAAGTGTGGGCTTGTGACAACTCAAAGTTCTCCAATTTGTATTGCGAGATGAGTTTGTGGCGAAAAGTGTTGAGAGCCGCAAACATCCAGCAACGACCAGACGCTTTCTGGTTAGTGACCTTGTCCTTGGTTAAATCCAATGAGAAAACAGGTGTGTTGTCTACATGGCTTTGGCGACGTTCCAGAGCTGCAAAAATTCCGTTGTGGCTAGCAGCATTTTCAATCGCTTGGTATTTTACATTTGCTTCATAGTTGGCAAATAGTTTATCAGTAAATGATTCTTGAATCGCGTTCATAGATTCCTCCTTTTATTCTACAGTCTATTATAACTCTTTTCACAAAGGAAGCAACTAAAAAACATAAAAGGCAAGGACATTCTTCCCCACCTTTTTCAAATATAAATCAAATTAAGCAATACTAGCAAGGAGAATTTCTAAGTCTTCCTTGGTCAAGCGACGCCATTCCCCTCGTTCCAGGTTCTCATCTAATACTAAAGTTCCCATAGTCAATCGTTGCAAGTCCACCACTTCCTTGCCACAGTAGCCCACCATACGCTTGACCTGATGAAACTTTCCTTCTGCAATAGTCACACGGATTTGGCTCTGATTCTTTTCTGCATCTGTGGAAAGAATCTCCAGTCTAGCGGGTTGACAAGTAAAGTCTTTGAGAGGAATACCCTTGGCAAATATCTCCACATCTTCTTGTGTCATAATTCCCTTGACCTGAGCCAGATAGGTCTTATCCACATGACGCTTGGGTGAAAGAAGAGCATGGGCAAGCTGACCGTCATTGGTCAGGAGCAGGAGTCCATGCGTATCGATATCCAAGCGCCCTACTGGGAAAACTTCCTTGCTCCGAGCAATATCATCCAACAAGTCCAGAACGGTTCTGTGCTTGGGATCCTCAGTCGCTGAGATAACTCCTTGGGGCTTGTTCATCATATAGTAGACAAACTCCTCATACTCCAACACTTGCCCATCAAAGCGAATCTCATCTCTTTCTTCATCAATCTGCAATTTAGCTGATTTTTCTTTTTTACCATTTACAGTCACGCGCCCAGCCTTGAGCAAGTTTTTGACCTCAGTCCGACTTCCCACCGCACAGGCAACTAAAAATTTATCTAATCTCATAGAACTATTATATCATATCAAAAGGAGGCTAGTACAATGACCTACCTCCTTTTCGTTTCATACTCTTCAAAAATCTCTTCAAACCGCGTCAACGTCGCCTTGCCGTATATATGTTACTGACTTCGTCAGTTCTATCTGCAACCTCAAAACAGTGTTTTGAGCTGACTTCGTCAGTTCTATCTGCAACCTCAAAACAGTGTTTTGAGCTGACTTCGTCAGTTCTATCTACAACCGCAAAGCAGTGCTTTGAGCAACCTGCGGCTAGTTTCCTAGTTTGCTCTTTGATTTTCATTGAGTATCAGATTTAAGAAATTAACTTCCTCGTCTCCAGAAAATTGCTAAGACAATCATGGAACCTAAAACAGCTGGGATAATAGCTGTTCCTGATAAAACTGGCCCCCAAGTTCCAAAGAGCAAGTGACCTAGAAAGGCTCCGATCCAACCGAGAAACATTTTTCCAAAACATCCCATTCGCTCTCCACGATTGGTCAGAGTACCTGCTAAAAATCCCACTAGGAGACCAACGAACATACTTCCTAACATATTATCTCCTTAATTTGCCCAATTCCCATTACGGAAAAGAGGTACTCGCGTTCCATCCTCACGAATACCATCGATATCCATTTGGTTAGAACCAATCATAAAGTCTACGTGAACATCTGAACGGTTAAGCCCTGCAGCTTCAAGCTCCTCTTCGCTCATCTCCGCTCCACCAACAACGCTAGTTGCATAGGCTGCACCGATAGCCAAGTGGTTTGACGCATTTTCATCGAAAAGGGTGTTAAAGAAGGTAATGCCTGACTGAGAAATTGGACTTGGATCTGGTACCAAGGCACATTCACCCAAGGCACGCGCACCCGCATTTTCAAAGACAAGGTCTTTCATAACCTGATCACCCTTCTCAGCAGTGATATCTACGATTTGTCCATCCTTAAAGGTCACCTTAATGCCTTCAATGATATTTCCGTTGTAGCTAAGCGGTTTTGTAGAAGTGACATAACCATCTGCACGACGGAAGTCAGGCGCTGTGAAGACCTCTTCTGTCGGCATATTTGGCAAGAATTCTTCGCCCTGTGCATTAACAGCACCAGCTGATTCCCAAACGTGGTTCTTTGGCAAACCAAGTGTTAAATCTGTTCCTGGCGCTGTGTAGTGAAGGGCTGAAAATTGTTCTTTATTAAGCATATCTGCCTTGCTCTTGAGGATAGCTGCATGCTCTTCCCAGGCCTTAACAGGATCTGCTTCGTAGACTCGGCAAGTTTTGAAGATTTGGTCCCAAAGGAGATCGACTGCTTCTTCATCGCTCGCAGCATTTGGAAATACCTTCTTAGCCCACTCAAGCCCAGCAGCGGCTGCTACCGTCCAGCTAACCTTGTTGGATTGAGTTGCGATTCGCATTGGTTTCATGGCAAGTCCCATAGCTTTAGCAGAAGCTGATAGCTTGTCAGCATCCACTCCGTTCAAGGCACCTGGATCAGATGAACGAACTCCAAGACGGCTAGCCTTATTCTCCAAGAGATAGTTCATCTCAGCAATCTTGTATTCTGGCACATTGTCCAAACGCTCCATCGGGGTATGGAGGAATTTCTCACGGTTAATCACATCATCTGTCCACTGAACGATGACCTCATGCGCACCCAAGACATAAGCTTCTTTCACGATTAGATGTGCCAATTCACGTTGCTCCACATCAATAGAGAGAGTCAAAGTGTGACCAGGTTGCACGTTAATTCCGTTCGCAACCAACAATTTCGCATATTTTTCTAGATTTTCTTTAAAATTTGGTAAAACCATGTAATTTTCTCTTTTCTATTTTTATTTTTCTTTCAAAGCAGAAAAGATTCCTGCTAAAGCAATAGCACCTGACAAGAGTGCTGTTGATAGAAGAATTGTCTGATCAGCAAGTTCTAATTGATATTCAAAGACCTTCTCAGCCGGCTTATCTTCCGCAAAAATTCTTAGTTTTATGAAATGTCCTTTCTTATTCTTCATGCTCTCCTAGGTAGAGGCGTCGTGCCTCTGGACTATTTGTGAGGATATCTATATAGGTTTCATAGTCATCAGGCAGAGGCTTTCCTAAAGAGATATCTTGTTCTGGATTTATATTTTTCCCATAAAGAAAGCAAAGATAGAGACGTTCGTTGAGTGTTGGAAATACTTCAATAGACATAAGTTCAGCCTGACCTACCCGATCCCAATCCTGTTCTTTGATATCTGATATGATATAGGTTTGGAAGAGTCCCATAAGTGGATTATCTTCTGGTAGTCCACTGTCTTTATCCGCCAGGACCAAAGAACAACGTCTACCAAAACCAACAAGTTGGCGCTCCCTTCCCTTTACCGAAACAGTAATAGGATGCCCTCCAATATGGCTATAAATCCATTCTTTAGGCAGTTCATAATTTAACAGGGGGGTAACTTCTTTGACAATCGCTACAGGACTATAGCGTAGAAACTGGCGAGTAACAGCCTTACAAAAGAGGATATCCTCCTCTTTCAAGGTCACTCCCTTCCAATTATTTTCCTCGTTAAAATGGTTGAAAAATACCAGATAGGGATCACGCACCATTTGTGCTAATACGTAAACGCCATTTCGCAAACTTATGGAAATAACTTTCCCTGGTTTCCAGGGTGTTGCTCTTTTTTCTTTTCCATCATGATACAACCTCAAACCTACACAAGACATTTCAAACTATTAAAACAACTCATCAAATAAACTCAACTGGTTATCCTCTGGCATATTGCCGAGAATGCCCATTTCATCCATCTTCTCAACTAGGGTTGATGAAAGTCCGCCACGCTTACGCAATTCTGTTTTAGAGAGAAATTCTCCCTCTTCACGCGCTCGTACCAACTGCTTGGCAACGTTCTCGCCCAGACCATCCATAGCAACAAATGGCGGAATGAGGGTATCCCCATCGATGAGGAACTCTGTCGCCTGACTACGGTAGAGATCGAGTTTTCCAAACTTGAAACCACGCTCCCACATCTCATTGACAATCTCAAGAGTTGTATAGAGATCAATTTCCACATTAGAGGCTTCGTTATTCTTGCGTTTTTCAGCGATTTCTTCCATTCTGCGCTTGATGGCATCCAAGCCCGCACCCATAGTCTTGATATCAAAAGCCTTAGCACGAATGGAGAAGTAAGCACAGTAGTAATAAATCGGATGGTGAACCTTGAAGTAAGCTACACGCAAGGCCATCATAACGTAGGCTGCCGCATGGGCTTTAGGGAACATGTACTTAATTTTCCCACAGGATTCGATATACCACTCTGGCACCTTATTGGCCTTCATGGCTTCGATGTAGCCATTTCGCTCCTCTTCGGAAATCTTGAGCCACAAGCCCTTACGTACCCGTTCCATAATGGTAAAGGCCATCTTAGGTTCCAGACCAGCATGCATGAGGTAAACCATGATGTCGTCCCGACAACCGATAACAGTCGATAGATCAGCAATTCCTTGTTTAATCAAATCTTGGGCATTGCCCAGCCAAACGTCGGTACCGTGGGACAATCCAGACAACTGTAGCAACTCCGCAAAAGTCGTTGGATGGGTTTCATCGACCATGCCTCGGACAAAGTTGGTTCCAAACTCTGGAATCCCCAACATACCCGTAGGCGTTCCAATTTGCTCAGGTGTTACCCCAAGTACATCAGTCCCAGAAAAGAGTGCCATCACGCCTTCATCATCCATAGGGATTTCATTAGGGTCAATACCAGACAAATCCTGAAGTTTCCTAATCATGGTCGGATCATCATGTCCCAGTACATCGAGTTTGAGGACGTTCTCATCAATATCGTGGAAGTTAAAGTGAGTGGTCTGCCATTCAGCCGTCACGTCATCTGCTGGATACTGGACAGGCGTAAAGTCATAGACATCCATGTAGTTAGGAATAACAACGATTCCCCCTGGGTGTTGTCCCGTCGTCCGCTTGACACCAGCCGCCCCTTGAGCAAGACGTTCCACCTCTGCATCACGATAAAACTTGCCATAGTCTCGCTCATAACCCTTGACAAAGCCATAAGCGGTCTTAGCAGCCACCGTACCAACCGTTCCTGCACGGAAGGCATATTCCTCACCAAAGATATCACGCACATCCAAGTGGGCGCTAGGCTGATCTTCTCCCGAGAAGTTCAAATCAATATCGGGAACCTTGTCTCCATCAAAACCAAGGAAGGTCTCGAACGGAATATCCTGTCCGTTTTTGCTGAGTTTGTGACCGCAGTTTGGACAGTCCTTATTAGGCATATCAAAACCTGAACCGTAAGAGCCATCGGTGATAAATTCACTGTACTGACACTGACCACAGACATAGTGAGGAGATAGAGGATTAACCTCTGTAATCCCAATCATGGTCGCAACAAAGCTAGATCCGACAGATCCACGAGAACCAACCAAGTAGCCCCGTTCATTAGAACGTTGCACCAACATCTGGGAAGCCAGATAAATCACGGCAAATCCATTTCCCAGAATGGAAGTTAATTCTTTTTCAATCCGCAAATCAACAATATCCGGTAGCGGATTTCCATAAATCTCAAAGGCCTTCTTATATGTCAACTCAGCAACCGTTTCTTCAGCCTTGTTGATGAAAGGCGTGTACAAATCACCCTTAACAACTTCAACAGGCTCAAAGATTTCTACCAAAGCATTGGGATTTTCAATTACCAGTTTACGAGCCAGTTCCTCTCCCAAGAAGGCAAATTCATCTAACATCTCATTAGTCGTTCTAAAATGAGCCTTTGGCAAAGGAGCTGGTTGGGCATGTTCTCCATGACCGATAGTTCGGTTAATCATAGCCCCCTGGCCTAAACTACGGACGATAATTTCACGGTAAATCTCTTCTTCTGGTTCGATATAGTGGACATTCCCCGTAGCCAGAACAGGTTTACCAAGACGATCTCCCACATCTATCAAACTCTTGATAATGGTATGGAGTTCCTCCATATCCTTGACCTGCTCCTTGGCAATCAAGGGAGCATAGATGGCAGGTGGCATAACCTCGATAAAGTCATAATACTTGGCCACTTCAACCGCCGCATCCACACCTTGGGAAACGACCGCATCAAAAACTTCACCTTCAGAGCAAGCTGAACCTAAAATCAGACCTTCTCGATGGGCATCTAGAACCGTTCTTGGAATCCGTGGCACTCCTTCAAAATACTTGGTATTAGACAAGGAAACCAGCTTAAAGATATTTTTTAGCCCTACTTGATTCTTAACATAAATTGTCGCATGCTTAATCCGAGCTTTTTTATAAGAATCTGGACTAATCAAATCAATGTTGAGTCTAGCTAAATCGGTCACACCATGTTTTTCTGCCACCTCTTTGATAAAGATGAAAAGCAGGCGACCTGTAGCTTCCGCATCGTAGTTGGCCATATGGTGATGTTCCAAAGCCACACCAAAACGCTTGGTCAAAGGTCCCAAACCATGACGTTTATACTCAGGATAGAGGTTTCTTGCAAACTCCAGCGTATCAATAACTGGCTGGCTAATTTTAGGAAGACCATGACGCTCATAATTGGCATTCATAAAGCCAACGTCAAAGGTCGCATTGTGAGCGACTAGGACAGTATCCTTGCAGAATTCTTGGAATTCCTGTAAAACTTGTTCCAGTGGTTTAGCATTTTTGACATGGTCATCTGTAATTCCAGTCAACTCAGTAGTAAAAGCTGACAAGGGGTGCCCAGGATTGATAAATTCATCAAATTCGGCAATGACATTCCCCTTATACATCTTAGAGGCCGCAACCTGAATCAAGTCATTATAGATGGCTGAAAGCCCCGTCGTTTCCACGTCAAAGACCACATAAGTTGCTTCTGACAAGTCCATCTCTACTTCGTTATAGACGATAGGGACACGGTCCTCCACGATATTGGCTTCCATTCCATAGATTAGCTGGATTCCCGCTTTCTTGGCCGCCTTATAGCCGTGTGGGAAGGATTGAACATTTCCATGGTCGGTGATGGCAACCGCCTTGTGTCCCCACTTAGCAGCTGTCGCAACGATCTCTTCTACCTCGGGTAGAGCATCCATAGTCGACATGTTAGTATGAGCGTGAAACTCAACCCGACGCTCACCTTCTGGCATCAAATCCTTCCGCTCATAGTGAACAACTTCCTGCACATCCTGCACGTTCATAGTCAAATCGCGTGTGAAGTTATTCATCTCTACATTCCCACGAACTCGGAGCCAAGAATTCTTCTTGATGAGGTCAAATTTCTGAGCCTCTTCCTCGTTCTTAACCCACTTTTGCATAGAAAAACTTGAAGTGTAGTCCGTCATTTTAAAGTTGATTAAAACACGACCCGTTCTGGTCACTTTTTGCTCCACATCAAAAACAACCCCTTCAAAGACCAGACGATTTTCCTCAGTCGTCACTTCGATCATAGGAGTAATCTCCGCCTTGTCCAGCTTGGGTTTAGCTGCAGCTTTTTTGGCTTGAAAATCAAAGGCTGGTTTCTCTTCCGCTGGAGGAGGTACCATCTGTTCCAGTTGTTCCATAGCACGGAGCGCTTCCTCATTGGCCGCTTGAACAATCTGCTCATTTTCAGCATGAAAGGCCTCTTCCTGCTCCTGGGTCAGGACATCATTCTTCTCGACTTGACAGTTGAAAGTTGGAAAGCCAAACTTTTCAAGTTGGTTGGCTAAATTAGGAAGATGATTTTTCTTAAAGTGTTCCTTATCAATCGCCTCAGAGCCTTCAATAAAGAGCTGATTGCCCTCCGCACGAACTTGCAAATTTTGATAAAGAGATTTAAAACCTTGACTAGCACATGGCCCCTCAGAAAAAGCCTCTCTATAATAGGCCTGCAAGAGTTGATTTGAAAATTCTTGAGACCGAACCTTGATTTCGAAAACAGCTTTATTGCCTGTCTTAGAAAATTCTTCGCTCAAACCTTTCTTTAATTCTAAAAAGATTTCAATCGGTAAAATATTAGAAAATACGAAATGAAACTCCCATACCTTACTAATTTTATGAACCACAACTCGCTCAATATCAGCCTGTGATAAAGCAGGATCCTGTCTCATTTCAGCAGGCATCCCCAATTGATTCATCAAAATTTCAAAATTGTTTGACATTCATTTTCCTCACATTATTCTCCTACTATTTTACCATATTTAGAGGTATTTTCTAAAGACAAAAGGAAGCCACTAAGTGACTTCCTTCTAGAGCGAGGACTGATTAGTCTTCACCTTTGTTTTTCTTAATGATTTCTTCTTGTACTGACTTAGGTACATCTTCGTAGTGGTCAAATACCATCATGAATGTACCACGTCCTTGAGATGCAGAACGAAGAACTGTTGCGTAACCGAACATTTCAGCAAGTGGAACGTAAGCACGAACGATTTGGCTGTTACCGTGTGCTTCCATACCATCTACACGTCCACGACGAGCAGTTACGTGACCCATAACATCACCAAGGTTTTCTTCTGGAACAGTGATTGTTACAAGCATCATTGGTTCAAGGATAGCTGGTTGTGCTGATTTAGCAGCTTCTTTCAGAGCAAGTGAAGCCGCGATCTTGAAGGCAGTTTCAGATGAGTCGACATCGTGGTATGAACCATCGTAAAGTTTAGCTTTAACGTCAACCATTGGGTAACCTGCAAGAACACCGTTAGCCATAGATTCTACCAAACCTTTTTCAACCGCTGGGATAAATTCACGAGGAACCACACCACCGACGATTGCGTTTTCGAATTGAATCCTTTACCTTCTTCGTTTGGAGTAAATTCAATCCATACATCACCAAATTGACCTTTACCACCAGACTGACGTTTGAAGAATCCACGAGCTTGAGTAGAAGCGCGGAATGTTTCACGGTAAGATACTTGAGGAGCACCTACGTTCGCTTCAACTTTGAACTCACGACGCATACGATCAACAAGGACGTCAAGGTGAAGTTCACCCATACCTGAGATAACTGTTTCACCAGTTTCAACGTTTGTTTCAACGCGGAATGTTGGATCTTCTTCAGCCAATTTTTGAAGGGCGATACCCATCTTGTCTTGGTCAGCTTTAGATTTTGGCTCAACCATCAATTGGATAACTGGTTCTGGAACGTTGATTGACTCAAGGATGATTTTAGCTTTTTCATCTGTCAATGAGTCACCAGTTGTAGTATCTTTCAAACCAACGGCAGCAGCGATATCACCTGAGTAAACAGTGTCGATTTCTTGACGGCTGTTGGCGTGCATTTGAAGGATACGTCCGATACGTTCACGTTTACCTTTGGAAGTGTTCAATACGTATGAACCTGATTGAAGAACACCTGAGTAAACACGGAAGAATGTCAAACGACCTACGAATGGGTCAGTCATGATCTTGAAGGCAAGAGCTGCAAATGGCTCTTCATCAGATGCTGGACGAGTTTCTTCAGCATCTGTATCTGGGTTAATACCTTTGATCGCTGGGATGTCAAGTGGGCTTGGAAGGTAGTCAATAACCGCATCAAGCATCAATTGAACACCTTTATTCTTGAAGGCTGAACCACACAATACTGGGAAGAATTCAACGTTGATAGTCGCTTTACGGATACCAGCTTTCAATTCTTCGTTAGTGATTTCTTCACCTTCGAGGTATTTCATCATCAATTCTTCGTCAGTTTCAGCAACTGCTTCAATCAATTTTTCACGGTATTCTTGAGCTTGGTCAAGGTATTCAGCTGGGATGTCTTCTTCAAGGATATCTGACCAAGGTCGTTAGTATAGATTTCAGCTTTCATCTTGATTAAGTCGATGATACCACGGAAGTCATCTTCAGAACCGATTGGCAATTGGATTGGGTGGGCATTTGCTTGAAGACGATCGTGAAGTGTGCTTACAGAGTAAAGGAAGTCAGCACCGATTTTGTCCATTTTGTTGGCAAATACGATACGTGGAACTCCATACTCAGTTGCTTGACGCCAAACTGTTTCAGTTTGAGGCTCAACACCTGATTGTGAGTCAAGAACGGTAACCGCACCATCCAATACACGAAGAGAACGTTGTACTTCGATTGTGAAGTCCACGTGTCCTGGTGTGTCGATGATGTTTACGCGGTGGTTGTTCCATTGAGCTGTTGTCGCAGCAGATGTGATAGTGATACCACGCTCTTGCTCTTGCTCCATCCAGTCCATTTGTGACGCACCTTCGTGAGTTTCACCGATTTTGTGGATTTTACCAGTGTAGTAAAGAATACGCTCAGTAGTTGTTTTCTAAGCATCGACGTGAGCCATGATACCGATATTACGAGTTTTTTCAAGTGAAAATTCGCGTGCCATGAGGTTTGTTTCTCCTATTTATTTTTGATTTCTATTCTATTATAACACGATTTTAATAAAAACGGATAGGCAGGACCTACCCGTTCTCAATGTTTTCATGCTATTGTTGGTTTCAACTTGTAGATTTACAAGTTGAATTGAACTCGGGCTAAAAGCTTGGAAAATAGATAAGCTCTCCTAGAATCTTCGATTCTTCGTCAAGCTTCCTAATTTTCAGTCGCTTTTTTAACGCCCTTAGTATCTTAATCTTACCAACGGAAGTGTGCGAATGCACGGTTAGCTTCAGCCATACGGTGAGTGTCTTCACGTTTCTTAACAGCTGCACCAGTGTTGTTAGCAGCATCCAAGATTTCTTTTGCGAGACGGTCTTGCATTGTGTGTTCACCACGAAGACGAGCGATTGTTACCAACCAACGAAGTCCAAGTGTTGTACGACGTTCTGGACGAACTTCAACTGGGACTTGGTAGTTAGAACCACCAACACGACGTGCACGTACTTCAAGTACAGGCATGATGTTTTCCATAGCTGTTTCAAATACTTCAAGTGCATCGTTGCCAGTAGTTTCTTTGATTTGCTCAAAAGCACCGTAAACGATTGAAGCAGCTGTACCACGTTTACCGTCAAGCATAACGCGGTTGATAAGACGAGTAACTAGTTGTGAATTGTAAAGCGGATCTGGCAATACGTCACGTTTTGGAGCTCTATTTTTACGACTCATTTCTCTTTATCCCCTTTCCTTATGCTTTTGGACGTTTAGTACCGTATTTAGAACGGCCTTGTTTACGATCGTTAACACCTGCAGTATCAAGTGCACCACGGACGATATGGTAACGTACCCCTGGAAGGTCTTTTACACGTCCACCACGAAGAAGCACCACGCTGTGCTCTTGCAAGTTGTGTCCGATACCTGGGATGTAGGCAGTAACTTCGATAAGGTTGCTCAAACGTACACGAGCGAATTTACGAAGGGCTGAGTTAGGTTTTTTAGGTGTCATTGTTCCAACACGAGTTGCAACACCACGTTTTTGTGGTGAAGAAACGTTTGTTTGAACTTTTTTATGACTGTTGTAACCAACGTTCAAAGCTGGTGATTTAGATTTTTCTACTTTTGATTTACGCGGTTTGCGAACCAATTGGTTAATTGTAGGCATCTACATTCTCCTGTGTTTTTTTATTTTTGGTGATGATACACTTGGTGACAGCTATCATCTGTGTGTACTTTTGCAACATTTGTCAGCACGTCCCTGTACACTCTTGAGAGACCAAAAGTAAAAAGTACCGTCTATTATTGTAACAAAATTTTCCCTTGCTTGTCAAGATATTTTTCTTTTTTATTGTTAATCTTTTCCTACGCTAACTTCTCAAAGTAACTTCCACTTACCTGACCGAAGTGGAAATTAGTCTAAAACGGATTTTTATGGTGGAATTAAGTGTGAGACTTTCCGTTCCATCATTGAGAAGATGGGAAAAGACCCGTCAACGATTTCAAAAGAAATCAAGCGCAATCGTATCATGCATCCAACATCCGTCAAATCTGATTGCACGGATTGCCCACTTCTCAAAAAGCTCCTTATGTTTGTAACAACGCGTTTTTCTCATACTAAAGGCTAGGTTGTGGAAAACTGGAAGTTAGTTTTATATTGAATTGAAATAGGACATGAACAAATCTATTGGGAAAGTCAACTTAATTTCTAGAAATGTTTTAATAGCAACAACGTACTATTCTAGTTTCAATCTGCTATAGAAGTTACCCTTTTCATTCTCTCAAAAGTCAATCATAAAAGAGGAGAAATCGAAGTTCCTCCTCTTCACTGTTTACTATCGAATCAAGTAAATCAAATCGTTACTCATTCACAATTTTTTCATCAACTTTAGGGTTTAGAGTTGTTCCCCAATGTGTAATTGTACGCTGTTGTACTAGTGGTAAGTCTGTGCGGTTGTAAACTGTACGCCATGGTTCCCATACAAGACCCGTCTTTTCTTGAACCTTGATACGAAGATTACGGACATTTCCTTTAAATTGAATCTCTGTTTGGAAGCCTGAAGTTCTGTTTTTTCCGTTATCTTCCCATTGACGTGAACGGATTTCTGGATTTCCTTGTTCATCATATGTAATTTCATCCCAATAGATGTAGTAACGCGCAACATAAGCACCCTTATGATGAAGTTTCAAGAAGCCATTTTTGTAAGAAGTAACCTTCGTTTCGATATAGTCTGTACTATTTTGTAAAGTTGCTTGGGCATTATCTTTTAGGAAGGCAGTCTTATATGCGATTGGCACAGCTGGACTTTGAGCGCTAAAGTTAGCTCCTTCTCTGATGAGTTCCTTCAAGTTTTCGACTGTTCCTGTGACAACTTTGGCGGCACCGCTAGCATTACCTCCTACAATTACCGCTGTTACAGAAGTATTCTTCAATAGACGGCTCCATTCAGAATTTGGAGCAATTGTTGCGCCTTTGATAACCGCATTGATAGCTGCTTTTAATTCAGTAGACTTACTTGTTGACTCAAACTTAACATAGATTTGACGTCCGTAAGAAACATTTGATACATATACAGGTGGAGTTTGTGAATCAACACCTCTTTGTTTTAAATCTTCAGGTGTCACACTCTTGTCAAATACAGCCGCTGGATTGGTCGGTGCATCAAATGTCGCTGTATAGTAGATTTGTTTAAAGTTTACAACTTCAATTTGCTTTTCACCCTTTTGCACAGCCTCAAAGTCAATCTTGAGCGGTGCACCTGCTTTTTCAAAGTCTGCACCAAATTTTGCTTTCAATTGGTTCATGCTATAGGCTGTAGTTGATTCATACTGAACACGGGCAGGAACGGAATGGCTAGATGAGTAATTCTTTGTCCATCTTTCAACCAAGGTATTCATCGCAGACTGCATACCACTAGTTGTAGGATCTGCTTCAATTCGGCTGTCAGACTGAATCATACCAGGTAAATCGACGCTGACTGTCCCCTTTGCACGGGCAAGACTAATCAATTCTGGCTGATTTTCTAGCAGATTTTGGTTGGCTTTATACAAGCCACCTAGGAAGACATTTTGATTTCCATTGATGGAAACATCTGCTGTGCCTGTAGAGAGGGTTTTCTTGATTTTTTCTACAACGACAAACTCTCCATTTTGTTCCTTAGCACTTGTGTTGTAGCGATTTTCTAAGGTTTCTCCCTTGCGAGTTAAAATATCCAAAGGATTATAAGTTAAACCAAAAAGGTAGTCTTTCAATGCTGATGTTTGATTTACTACTGGTGCGGTTCTGTCCTGTCCAACTTGAGTTGTTGCTGAACGGAATACTTCCACTTCTGCCAAGCTCAATGGAGTATTTTTAGTTTTCAACTCCACTTTTACATAACGAGCGTCTTTGGCGGTGAAGAAAACTTCAAGTTCTGCCTTCCCATTCAAACTATCAAAGTGTTGACGAGCAACTTCTTGTTTTGCTTCATTTAACAAAACAACATCAAAATTGGAAAGACGATTAGCTACATTCCCATCTCCACGATTGTAAAGTTTAACTTTTCCAACATTCTCTGTTTTTCCGAGATCAACTTGCCACCAAGCATTGTCTTCAAAGTTTGTATGCGTTACAGAATGGTGCCCATAGTCACTATCAACATTACCATCCACTGCTCGTGTAGCAGCTCCTCCATAAGCAGTAGAACTTTGACTAGCTTGTTTTCCACGAGCGATGTTTTCTGTCTCAACTGGACGATTCCCTTGCTCTGTAGCCAAAGCTACTCCCTGAGCGTTCAATAAAAAGGCCGCAACAACAGCACTACACACACCGAGTCCACACTTTTTGACAAAGCGATGCAAACGTTTTTCTTGATTCATTCCTTATTCCTCCGTTTTTAAATGAATACGTTTTCCTATTTGTTTATAGTCTATCAAATTTCAAGTAAAAGTCAAGCACAAACCAGCAAAAAAGTCAAGAAAATAAGAAGAAAACGTTTGCTGAATTTTTCTGATATTTTCTTTCGATTTCCAGTAAATACTATAGTTTGGAAACTAGATAACACTTGAAAAACACTAACTTTTTTCTTTTCCTATTTATAGTTTCACTAGATGAGCTTTTTAAAAGAAATATTAGAGATCAATTTCTGAATAAAAATAGCTGGGAACACATCATCTTCCTAATAATACGTCTTGTCTTATGTGACATTTTTATACTCTTCGAAAATCTCTTCAAACCACGTCAACGTCGCCTTGCCGTACTCAAGTACAGCCTGCGGCTAGTTTCCTAGTTTGCTCTTTGATTTTCATTGAGTATTATTTCCATTATTTATACTGATATATAAAATAATACGGAAAACTTCTCAAAAGTAAGAATTTCTTTGACAAACCAAAGAAAACGCTTGCATATTGTTTTACTACATGCTATACTGGTATAGAAATTTATTGATTGGAGAATCATCATGAGAAAAACACCAGCTCAAACTGAGAAAAAAATGGTCTACAGCATCCGTTCCCTCAAAAATGGAACTGGTTCTGTCCTTATCGGCGCAAGCCTTGTCTTGCTTGCCATGGCTACACCAACTATCTCAGCAGACGAAAGTACACCAACCACTAACGCAAATAATAGTGAAACTACTACTGCCCTTGCCCAGCCTCTTACTGATACAGCAACTAGCACTGGTAAGAAAGAAAGCGATTTTTCTTCACCTAATAATGCAAGCGCTTCCCTAGAGAAAAAAGAAGAAAAACCTGCAACAGAGGCGACCACTCCTGTTGCAAGCCCAGCCGATCCAGCACCACAAACTGGACAAGATCGTTCAAGTGAGACAACTACTTCCACTAGTCCAGTAACGACTGAAACTAAGGCAGAAGAGCCCATCGAAGATAACTACTTCCGTATCCATGTCAAAAAACTTCCTGAAAAAACAAGGATGCTCAAGGACTATGGACTTGGGACGATGTTGAAAAACCATCTGAAAATTGGCCAAACGGAGCCTTGTCCTTCAAGGATGCCAAAAAAGATGACTACGGCTATTACCTAGATGTCAAATTAAAGGGAGAAGAAGCCAAGAGAAAATTAGCTTCCTCATCAACAATACAGCTGGAAAAAATCTAACCGGAGATAAATCTATAGAAAAACTAGTTCCAAAAATGAACGAGGCTTGGTTAGACCAAGATTACAAGGTTTTCTCTTACGAGCCACAGCCTGCAGGAACTGTTCGCGTCAACTACTACCGCACAGATGGCAACTATGACAAGAAATCTCTCTGGTACTGGGGAGATGTGAAAAATCCAAGTAGCGCTCAATGGCCTGACGGAACAGACTTTACGGCTACAGGCAAATATGGCCGTTATATCGACATTCCTCTTAATGAAGCCGCAAGAGAATTTGGATTTTTATTACTAGATGAGAGCAAACAAGGAGACGACGTGAAAATCCGTAAAGAAGATTATAAATTCACAGATTTGAAAAATCATAGCCAAATTTTCCTAAAAGACGATGACGAATCAATTTACACAAATCCATACTATGTCCATGATATCCGTATGACAGGTGCCCAACACGTAGGAACTTCTAGCATTGAAAGTAGTTTTTCAACACTTGTCGGTGCTAAAAAAGAGGATATCCTCAAACACTCCAACATCACTAATCACCTAGGAAATAAAGTAGCTATCACCGATGTTGCAATAGATGAAGCTGGTAAAAAAGTGACCTACAGCGGAGATTTCTCTGACACAAAACACCCATATACTGTTAGCTACAATTCCGACCAATTCACTACCAAAACAAGCTGGCGCCTGAAAGATGAGGCTTACAGCTATGATGGTAAACTTGGAGCTGATCTAAAAGAAGAAGGAAAACAAGTTGATTTAACCCTTTGGTCACCAAGTGCTGATAAGGTTTCTGTTGTTGTCTACGACAAGAATGACCCTGAAAAAGTAGTTGGAACTGTCGCTCTTGAAAAAGGGGAAAGAGGAACTTGGAAACAAACTCTAGACAGCACAAACAAATTCGGAATCACAGATTTCACTGGATACTATTATCAATACCAAATCGAGCGTCAAGGTAAAACTGTTCTTGCACTCGATCCTTACGCTAAATCTCTTGCTGCTTGGAATAGCGACGATTCCAAGATTGACGATGCCCATAAAGTGGCTAAAGCCGCCTTTGTAGATCCAGCTAAACTCGGACCTCAAGACTTAACTTATGGTAAGATTCACAATTTCAAGACTCGTGAAGACGCCGTTATCTACGAAGCTCATGTGCGTGATTTCACTTCAGATCCTGCCATTGCAAAAGACTTGACCAAACCATTTGGGACTTTTGAAGCCTTTATCGAAAAACTAGACTACCTCAAAGACTTGGGTGTAACCCACATCCAGCTCCTTCCAGTCTTGTCTTACTACTTTGTCAATGAATTGAAAAACCATGAACGCTTGTCTGACTATGCTTCAAGCAACAGCAACTACAACTGGGGATATGACCCTCAAAACTACTTCTCATTGACTGGTATGTATTCAAGCGATCCTAAGAATCCAGAAAAACGAATCGCAGAATTTAAAAACCTCATCAACGAAATCCACAAACGTGGTATGGGAGCTATCCTAGATGTCGTTTATAACCACACAGCCAAAGTCGATATCTTTGAAGACCTAGAGCCAAACTACTACCACTTTATGGATGCCGATGGCACACCTCGAACTAGCTTTGGTGGTGGACGCTTGGGGACAACCCACCATATGACCAAACGGCTCCTAGTTGACTCTATCAAATACCTAGTTGATACCTACAAAGTGGATGGCTTCCGCTTCGATATGATGGGAGACCATGACGCCACTTCTATCGAAGAAGCTTACAAGGCTGCACGCGCCCTCAATCCAAACCTCATCATGCTTGGTGAAGGTTGGAGAACCTATGCTGGTGATGAAAATATGCCTACTAAAGCTGCTGACCAAGATTGGATGAAACATACCGATACTGTCGCTGTCTTTTCAGATGACATCCGTAACAACCTCAAATCTGGTTATCCAAACGAAGGTCAACCTGCCTTTATCACAGGTGGCAAGCGTGATGTCAACACCATCTTTAAAAATCTCATTGCTCAACCAACTAACTTTGAAGCTGACAGCCCTGGAGATGTCATCCAATACATCGCAGCCCATGATAACTTGACCCTCTTTGACATCATTGCCCAGTCTATCAAAAAAGACCCAAGCAAGGCTGAGAACTATGCTGAAGTCCACCGTCGTTTACGACTTGGAAATCTCATGGTCTTGACAGCTCAAGGAACTCCATTTATCCACTCTGGTCAGGAATATGGACGTACTAAACAATTCCGTGACCCAGCCTACAAGACTCCAGTAGCAGAGGATAAGGTTCCAAACAAATCTCACTTGTTGCGTGATAAGGACGGCAACCCATTTGACTATCCTTACTTCATCCATGACTCTTACGATTCTAGCGATGCAGTCAACAAGTTTGACTGGACTAAGGCTACAGATGGTAAAGCTTATCCTGAAAATGTCAAGAGCCGTGACTATATGAAAGGTTTGATTGCCCTTCGTCAATCTACAGATGCCTTCCGACTTAAGAGTCTTCAAGATATCAAAGACCGTGTCCACCTCATCACTGTCCCAGGCCAAAATGGTGTGGAAAAAGAGGATGTAGTGATTGGCTACCAAATCACTGCTCCAAACGGTGATATCTACGCAGTCTTTGTCAATGCGGATGAAAAAGCTCGCGAATTTAATTTGGGAACTGCCTTTGCACATCTAAGAAATGCGGAAGTTTTGGCAGATGAAAACCAAGCAGGACCAGTCGGAATTGCCAACCCGAAAGGACTTGAGTGGACTGAAAAAGGCTTGAAATTAAATGCCCTTACTGCCACTGTTCTTCGAGTCTCTCTCAAATGGAACTAGCCATGAGTCAACTGCAGAAGAGAAACCAGACTCAACCCCTTCCAAGCAATGAACATCAAAATGAATATTCTCACCCTGCACATCAGCAAATCCAGCTCCAGAAGCTAGACCTGATTCTACTAAACCAGATGCCAAAGTAGCTGATGCGGAAAATAAACCTAGCCAAGCTACAACTGATTCACAAGCTGAACAACCAGCACAAGAAGCACAAGCATCATCTGTAAAAGAAGCGGTTCAAAACGAATCGGTAGAAAGCTCTAGCAAGGAAAATATACCTGCAACCCCAGATAAACAAGCTGAACTTCCAAATACAGGAATCAAAAACGAAAACAAACTCCTATTTGCAGGAATCAGCCTCCTTACGCTCCTTGGTCTCGGTTTCTTACTAAAAAATAAAAAAGAGAACTAAACTAGCCCTCCTATAGAACTATCCCCCAAGCCTTAACGCTCGGGGGATTGATTTTTGCCCTGATAAGCCTATCTATCAAATCATATATTCTACACTATAGGTCGCATCCGAAAGAATTCGTGCCAAAAATTGCTTGGTTCGTTCTTCTTTGGACGACTAAAGAAATCATGGGCATTATTTTCTTCAACAATTTTCCCACCGTCCATAAAATAACATGATTGGCTACATCTCTAGCAAAACCCATCTCATGAGTCACTACTACCATAGTAACTCCTTCTTTAGCTAACTGTTTTAAAACATCTAAAACATCCCCTACCAACTCTGGATCCAAGGCCGATGTTGGCTCATCTAATAAAATGACCTCTGGTTTCACAGCAATGGCACGCGCAATACCGATTCGTTGTTGCTGGCCTCCAGAAAGCTGAGAGGGATAGTAATCTTTATAAGCTAGTAAACCAACTTTTTCTAAGGCAGCTTCCGCACGTTTTGTTGCTTCTTCCTTAGGAATTTTCCGAGCAATAATCAAGCCCTCCAAAATATTTTCCAAGGCCGTTTTATTAGCAAATAAATTATAATGTTGAAAAACGAAAGCAATCTTCTTGCGAATTTCTAAAATATCTTTTTTAGTCAATTTTCCAAGGTCGTATTCTTTATCAGCAAGCTTCAAAGAGCCACTATCGGCTTTTTCTAAATGATTGAGACATCTGAGAGTCGTTTTACCTGATCCAGATGGCCCCAATATTACAACCACATCCCCTTGGTTGACCTTGAGATTAACATCTTCTAAGACTTGTCTGTCTCCAAATTTTTTTGCAACATGTTCTACTTGTAACATTGTCTCCTCCTATGCTAAACCTGTACTGGGCACTACTTGTCCCTTTCTTCTTTGAATATAGCGTTTCTCTAAGATTGAAAAGCCCCATTGAATCAATCCGCAAATAAGAATGTACTGTAAAAAGATCACAAAATAGGATTCAAAATACTGATAACCATAAGACGCTTCAACACGGGCAATGGCTGTAATATCCTTAATGGTCATCACAAATACCAAAGAGGTTCCTTTTACAATATTTATGACTAGATTAGCCAGATTGGGCAAGGCTGATTGCAAGGCCTGTGGAAAAACAATCCTCACATAAGCCTGACTAGTGGTTAAACCAATCGCTTGTGCAGCTTCTAATTGTCCCTTATCCACAGTCAAAATAGCCGAACGTAAGATTTCTGATAAACTACCTGTTGTCATCAAACTATAGATAATAAAAGCATAATAGATCGGATTGAGTTTAAAGATATCAACATCACTCCCTATGCTTTTGAGAAATTGATTGAGCAAACTCGGAAACAAACTATAAAAGAAAAGAATCAGCAAAATCGGAGGTGTTGCTCTTATAAAAGCTAGATACACGAGAGAGAAAGTTCGAACACCTTTGACTTTATATATTTGTCCCAGAGCTAAAAACAAGGCTGGGTAGAAAACTTAAGACCATGGCTACAATCATAATGATTAAGGTGGTTGGCACCCCTTTTAAGGTCTCTAAAAAGTTTTCGCAATATAGTCTAAATCCATATCCTATCTCCCTTTCGTTTCCAAAGATTTTTCTAACAAGCGACTCAAGAAGGAAACAGCCAAGGCTACACCCCAATAAAGAATGGCAACCGCTGTATAGGTTTCAAGAGAGTAATTCCCCAAATTGCGACTGATTAAGAGATTCCCAGCTCCCATGACATCCACAAAACCAATCGTATATGCTAGGAAGCGTCCCGCATCAAATTTAGAATAGCGGTCGTCATATTTGGAAGAGCCACTTGAAAAGCCTGAGGAAAAATGATTCTCCAAAATGTCTGACTAGGGGTCAGACCAATACTGACTCCAGCTTCCATCTGACCTTTGGGAATTGCCTGATAAGACGCCTTAAATACTTCTGCAATGATAGCCGCAAATAGCAAGACCATGGTGAATAAGACGAAGACCGTCTTAGACCAGTTGTTGATATCTAAATTCAGCCACCATTTTAAAAATTCAGGTAAACCATAAAAGACAAGGAATAGTAAAACAATAGGGGAGTACAGCGAAGAGTGAAAATATAGCCCTTAGAAAGACCTGCAAAAGTCTTGTCTTCTCCCACTTGAGCCCAAGCCAGTAAGCCACCGAAAAGGGAACCGAGGACTGTAGTAAAAAAGAGAATGGACAAGGTCATAGGAAGAGCCTGCCATAAGGTTGGTAAAAATTGGAACACTCTTGAAAAATCATATGAAACCATATAAACCTCTTTCTAATACTCAATGAAAATCAAAAAGCAAACTAGCCGCAGGTTGCTCAAAACAGTGTTTTGAGGTTGTGGATAGAACTGACAAAATCAGTAACCATACCTACGGCAAGGCGACGTTGATGCAGTTTGAAGAGATTTTCGAAGAGCATAACATGCCTGATTGCTCATCTAATCTTTATCAACGTAGCTAAAGACATCTTCTTTAAAGTATTTTTGAGAAAGTTTAGCTAAGAGTACTGTCTTCTTTTAATTCTTTAATCGCTTTTTCATACTCTTTAGCAAACTTCTCACCCTTTTCATCACGGTGAATCAAGGGATAGGTTGGGATTCCTTTATAAGGGAACCAGCTAAGTTTGTCCGCATATTGGTGGTAAGAACCATCATCTGTTGTCACCGCTTTTTCAAAAGACAACTTGATGTCAAAGAAAGCATCATAACGTCCTTCTAAAACCCAAGCATAAGCATCTGCCACCTTGAAAGATTCAGCAGCTGTCAACTCAATTGGTGTATCCTTGTGCTTGTCATTATAGCTATTAATCACATTCCACTGGGCATTTTGAGGAGAGATGGGTACTAATTTTCCTTTATTTTTGGCGAAATCATCAATATTCTTATATTTAGCTTCATCTCCTTTTCTGACAGTAAAACCAATAATGCTGGCTCCTACTGGCTCAGATGGAATAATGAATTTCTTAGCCCGTTCATCTGTATACCAAGCACCTTTAGTTCCAATATCGTACTTGCCAGACTCAAGTCCAATCAAGAGATCATCATCACTAGTTCCAGTATACTCAAATTTATAATCTGCTAATTTCTCATCAACCGCCTTTAAAACAGCGACTTCATAACCATCTGATTCCCCTTTTTCGTCAATAAAATCATAAGGGACATAGTTTTGAGTATGGGCAACTTTTAAAGTTGTTACTTGTCCAGATGAAGCTGCATCTGCACCTTTAGCAGATGCTCCCGACAAAGTCCTACCAATAATCGTTGCTCCAAGCACTGCCACAACTGCAACTCCACCAACAATCCATGTTTTCTTACTCATATTCTTCTCCTTTATTTAGCTACTGCTTCTCTCACCCACTGGATACGCTCCACTGCAATATCGTTTGGAATGGTACAATCTGCTCCAAGTATGAGGCCATCTTTCCCTGTTTCTTCTACCAATCGTTTGGTTTCAGCCTGAATTTCTTCCTTACTGCCTCGATAGAGAAGGCCATCTTTACCGTTTTCAAATCCTCCCAGAACAGCACGACCCTTGAAAATCTCACGACCTTCTTTTAGACTAATCCCTTCTGGACCAACTGCCCAGTTAAAAACATGAGCTGGATAGTCTGCAAAGATATGAATATCGTTTCGAGCTCCTTCATAGCCACAGATATGAAGGATATTTACCCCACCAACCGACTTAGCCGCATTTAAAACAGTCAGTTCACTCGGCTCAATAATCTCCTGATAGGCTTCAGCAGAAACACGCGCATCCTGAATACTTTGCACACTGAGATAAATACCATCTGCTCCTGCATCTTTAATAATAGCTTGACTCAAGCTAGCGATATCTTGCGCAATCACATCAAGTACTTTTTTCAATTTCTGAGAATCTTGAACTAAGAAGTCTGCAATGAGATCATCTCCACCAGACACTTCTCCAAGTAACCATTTGAGGTAGGTCACAGGCGCAAAAATATTGTAAATAGCAACAATATCTTCCGTAAACTCCTGCTTAATCTTCTTCACTAATTCTACCTGCTCTCTAATCCACGGATGATCTTTACCCAGAGGTTGAATCTCCGACAGCTCTTGGAGTGACTTTCCTTTGGCAATAACTGGATTTGGATAAGCAAAATAGCCATCACTCATCAACTTGATAAAGTCTGGATGTAGGTCACGGATAAAACGTTTGTGACCTTGTATGTTCTTTTCAATAATCACAGGATTGGAAAATCCCTTTAACCATTCCTCTTCTGATGTAAAGTGGTGCCAAAAACCTACAGGTACACGGTCAACCACTTCTCCTCTAAATGCTTTTAAAACCCATTCTCTTTTTTCTAACATCTCTATTCTCCATTTCTTTCTTTTTCAACTAATAAAACACTGGCAATATCATTGGTTTGAATAAAGGGAAGACTTCTCTTCTGAAAATCCTGAATCCCATGACATCTTGGCCCTTCCTTACAAGCAAGTCCCTTTGTAAGACTGATCGCAAGTAAGATGACAAAGCCGAGGGCCGTCCCTACCAATAGCCACTTTTTTCTTTTCATAAGGCTCTCCTATTCTAACATAGCAGCCTGACGAATCCAGTCCAATCTTTCTAATTCAAAGTCATCTGGAACCGTGCAATCCGCTCCAAGAAGGACTCCTCTAGTCCCAGCTTCAGCCAACAATCGTTTAGTTTCCTCTTGTAGTGCAGCCTTTCTACCTCCGTAAAGCAGGCTCTGCTTTCCCATTTTCAAAACCACCCAAGACCGCTTGGCCATGAAATAACTCCTGACCTTGAGGTAAACTGACTGCTTCATGGTGGGTTGCCCAGTTGAAAACCTGGGCTGGATAATCTTTGAAAATAGTCACATTGTTACTGGCACCTTGGAAACCGCAGATATGCAGGATATTTACCCCACCTACCTGATTGGCAGCTTCTAAAACCTTTATGTTACTTGGCTCAATATAGGTCTGATACAATTCTGCTGTGATGCGCTCATCCTGAATTTCTTGTGTACTGAGATAGATTCCATCTGCTCCACCATCCTGAATGATTTTTTTAGTTAGGATAGCGATATCCTCAGCTATCACGTCTAAAACATCCCTGAATAGCTCTGGATTTTCAAGAAAAAGATTAGAAACCTCCTTATCACCTCTAGAAGTCTCTGTACGAAACCACCTTTTCAAATAGGAGATCGGAGAAAAAATATTGTAAAATGATGCAATGTCCTCAGTGAAGGTTGCTCGAATAGCCTCTACCACTTCTACTTGTTGCTGAATCCAAGGATGGTTTTCACCAATCGACTCAATAGAAGCTAACTCCTGAAGACTTGTAACCTTAGGACTGTAGACATTACTTGGATAAATGAAAAATCCGTCACTCATCATTTTGACAAAATCAGGATGGATTCTTTCAACGTACTTCCGATGTCCCTCTACACTTTTTTGAAAGATACGTGGATTATTTAAACCTTGTCCTTTTTCCTCCAGTATTACAAAATGAAACCAAAAGCCAACAGGAACTCGTTCCACCTCTTCTCCTCGAATAGCTCTAAAAACTAGCTCTCTTTTACTTGTCATACTTCTCTCCTTCCATTTGGATTGAAACCATCTTACCACTCCTTTTGACCTTTTCCCAATATATATTGACTATCGACTTGATTGAGATTGTTTATATCAATAACGAAAAAATCTCTGGAAAGCTTGATTTTACTAGCTTTTCAGAGATTTTTTCTGTTTATTGCTTTTTTAAAATAGTTGTTATATAGATTTTTTATCAGCCTGATTAGGATTTTTTATTAAGCCTCTTTCATGGCAAAATAAGTCCGTACTTCTGGAGCCACTTGCGTGCCGAAGAGTTCAATAGCTCTTAGAACTTGATCATGAGGCATGGAACCAAGCGGTAAATGGAGCATGAAGCGCTCCAAGCCTAAGATCTTCAATCATGCGAATCAATTTTTCGGCCACCTGATCTGGATTGCCCACAAACATGGCGCCATTTGATTCTACCTGCTCCAAATATTGCTTATAACGCAATTCTTGCCAGTGTGGACGGTCTTTGGAAATAGCATCCACTACTTGCTTGGTCGGATGGAAATAATCTTTCACAGCCTGCTCGCCATCTTCAGCAATCCAACCCCAAGAATGGACCCCAACCTTTAGTTCATGACTGGCATGGTCTGCTTCGCTCCCAATCTCACGATAAGCCTGAATCAACTTTTTAAAATAACGCGGGTTACCACCAATAATGGCATAGACAATCGGTAGGCCTGCCTGAGCAATCTTCACTGTTGATTCGACATGACCACCTGTAGCTATCCACAAGGGCAATTTGTCCTGAACTGGACGAGGATAGACTTCTTTGCCAGAGATTGTTTGGGTCAAGCGACCTTGCCAGTCTAACTTGGTCTTTTCATTGACTAACTGAAGCAAGTCTAATTTCTCATCAAAAAGGGCTTCGTAGTCTTTCAAATCATAGCCAAACAAGGGGAAAGATTCCGTGAAAGAGCCCCTTCCAGCCATAATCTCCGCACGTCCATTTGACAAAGCATCGATAGTGGCATACTGTTGGAACAAGCGAATGGGGTCCATACTTGAGAGAATGCTGACTGCGCTGGTCAAACGGATTTTCTTGGTATTGACTGCCCCAGCTGCTAGTACAATCTCTGGAGCTGATACTGCAAAATCCGCTCGATGGTGCTCACCAATCCCATATACATCCAAACCAACCTTGTCATCCAGTTCAACCTCTGCTAGCAACTGGCGAATGCGTTCGTCATGACTGTAAGTTTGCCCAATCCCTTCAAGCTCCGTTGTTTCCCCAAATGTTGAAATTCCCAATTCTACCATATCCATTATCCCTATCTACTCTGTCCTCCAATTTGAAAAATTATTCTAATACTCAATGAAAATCAAAGAGCAAACTAGGAAGCTAGCCGCAGGCTGCTCAAAGCACTGTTTTGAGGTTGCAGATGGATGCTAACCTGATTTGAAGAGATTTTCGAAAAAGATTAAATATACTCTACAATTTGCTCAATCAATTCTGGGTCGTCTAAACCTGTAACTTGTATAACAACATCTTTGACTGATTGTTTAGCCAACAATTCACCTAATCGAATACTTTCTTCATCATTTACATCGCGATAGTCAAAGGCATAGCCAACTGTTTTAAGTAGGTTTTTATATGACAAACTGAGTTCTTTCAATTCACGTATCAGTAGGATGAATCGTTCATTATAGCCTAATTTTCGGATTGGAGTACGAGCTACGCGACTAACCTCGTCCACTATGAAAGGATTTTCAAACCGTTCTATAATGACTTTGTGATAATTCTCCAATTCTTTTTTATCAAAGTTCCATTTGGCAATCAAGAGACTCCGAATTTCAGCTAATACAGATTCAATCCGAGATTTGATATTAGGATTTTGAAGAGCTTCCAAAATTGTCTTGGCACCATAATGCGCACCAATGTAAGCTGAAGTTGCATGTCCAGAATTGACTGAAAAAAGTTTTCGCTCAATAAAGGGTTCTAAATCTTCTTCATAATGCACATCTTTTAGACGTAAATCTGGATTTTTAAGACGCTTGGTTTCCACGACCCATTCATTAAAGGGTTCGACCACAACAAAAAGGGAATCTTCGTGACTTTGTGCTGGAACAATCCTGTCTACTGCAGCATTTGGAAAACCTATGTAGTTATCAGCAAATGTCAAACCTTCCGGACTTAAATATTTCTTGACTTCTTGATAAAGAAATTGAGACCCGCCAATCATATTTTCACAGGCCATAACATCCAATGCCTGTGTATTTCCTGCAACTCGGCGAGCTTCGATTCCTTTGGCTAGAAGTTCAGCGATAAAAGGGAGTATATTAGGTCCGATTGCAGTAGTAATAATATCCGTCTTTTGAATCGCTTCAATGACTTGCTCAGGATCTTCTTTACTATTAATGCCAGCCACATTAGTTACTTCTATACGAGACTGTCCTTTCTGTGCAATTTCAATTTCATACTTGCCCTTTTCATTTAGAGCATGAATTATCTGATTATTGACATCCACAAAATCAATATGGAAACCATTTTTAAATAGAATTTCACCTATAAAACCACGACCGATATTACCGGCACCAAAATGAACAGAATGTTTCATTAAATTTCTCCTTTTCCTATTTGAGGGACATATATACTAGATGACAAATGACGAAATTCAATTATTCAACAGCATCAAATAAGCGCAACACTTCCTCTTTTGACTGAGCATCTGCTAGTTTAAGAACATTATCTACATCTGCACAGAAGATAGAAATTTTCTGAATAATTTCTAAGTGTTCATTACCAATACCAGCAATACCAAAAAGAACCGTTGCCACTTGAGGGTTAGATACATTCCCAAAATCAACCCCTCTAGGGACTTGAACGACTGTAATACCAGACTTGAGGACATCATTTTTTGCTGCATCTGTTCCATGCGGTATGGCGATAAAGTTACCCATGTAAACAGATAGCTCTTTATCTCGCTCAATCATGGCTTCAATATAGTCTTCATTAACATATCCACCCTCATAAAGAACTTGCCCACAATAACAAATAGCTTCCTCCTTGTTAGAAAATTGTTTATTAAGCTTAATCAAATGTTTTTCAAGTTTCATATTAGTTCTCCAATTTCTTAATTTTTTCTTTAAAAATAGTATTTAGCATCTGATAAATAATGGATTGATTTCCCGTCTTGTAAATCTCTGTATAAAGATGATTTTCAATAATCGACTGACTAATAGCTGTCATTAAATCTCTAGCTTCCTCGCTAGCTTCTTTAGACATTAGCATTAGCAGACACCTTTTGACCTCTTCTTCCTCTCGTTTCATTGACAATGCGGAGATAGGTAGTTTGAGTTCAAACATAGTAAAACTATTTGTTGTTACTTTGCTAGACTGACTATGTAAAAGCACCAGACCAGTATTAGGAATAGCCATAGGACTATTCTGGAAGTGAGATAACAATTTTCTTGTTAGGTAATCTCTGTCACTCACATTCTTCTGATATTGGATGATTTGTTCTACCGTGTGCTCAAATGATTGATTATTCTCCAATTGAACCAACTCGAATTGACTCAAAAGCTGACTACTAGATATTAAATAATCTTGCAAGTCATAACTTTTCTCTGGAGCGATAGCATCACGCGCGACAATTGTACGATGTGCCTGTACATACTGAAGTCGTTCCTGTAATTCAAGCAGTTCTTTGACGGTTGGAAAACTAGAAATTACATCGATTTCCTGATTAGTCAGCGGCTTGGTAGATAAAATATAATCATACTGACTGAGATCAATACTGTGGTAATCTACTAGAGACTGAATATCTATCAACTCTACAAAAGGAGCAACACTCTTAATTTTACTGACTAATAAATCTCTAGTGACCCGACGTTCATCCGTTAAAAGCAAAACACGGACTGGATAAATCTCTGGACTACGGCCTAAGCTAGAGATAAAATGTAGGGCAATCATGCCATACTCATACTCTGTATGAAGATATTTCGGAAAAATATCATTTACTAAAAGACTGATGACTGTATAAAGAAATTTATTCCTTTCAACTAAAATCTGGACAGATTCTGGCAAATTTTCACCCTGAAAAAGGATAGGGACGCCTAAACTGAGCCGAATATGATGGAAAAGAAAATTGAATAAAACCTTGTCCTTAAAAAAGTCAATCTTGGTATACATGGAAACCGTATCAATCAGATTTGAAATATTGTAGAAAAATTCACCATCAAATTTCTCCGTAAAGAGCGGATTGTCCTGACGTTTAATGATTAATTCATCCAAGATGCTCGCAAAATAGATAATTTCCTGAATACTATAAAATTGTGCAGTCTGCTTAGAGTAAGCTTGAAAAATTTTTGAGAAATTTCCAAAGCCTGCTTACTAGTATTAGGTGAATTTTCAATGTTTTGCTCCTGACCTATAAGAGATAACAAGATCGCAAAAAACATCTTCATCCTAGCATCCATATCTGGAAAACCTGACAGTTGCTTATTAACAATCTGACTGGCCAGCCTAGTTCTATCTGCTTCTAAAATATCAAAGCTCCCAAAATTACTTATTGAAAAATCTGCTACTGAGATACAGTTTGTCAGTAAAATAGCCAAAAATCTTCTCTTACCAACTGAATCACCAGAAATACGATAACCTTTTTGTCGTTCAATTTTCAGATCAAAGTCTAAAAGACGCTTATCAATATCTGAAATATCCTGAATAATAGTTACATTACTGACTTTCATGCACTCTTGCAATGCTTCATTGGTGACAAAACCACTCTCAGTCAGAAGGCGATAGGTAATCAACTCTTGTCTTTCTTGGGGACTATACTCAACTAACACTTCAAGTTCTGTCGGCAAATCATCCAACTCTCCAGTCAAAATATAGTATTTCCCATGCTTCGTTATTTCGATTCCATATTGCTCCATGCTATCTGTCAAATCTGATAAAGTTCGATAAATTGTTCTAGATGAAACCTGTAAGATTTCAGTCATGTCTTGCATTGAAAGCTTCCCTACATGTAGGAAAGCCTTCAATAATTGTTCTTCTCGTTTGGTTAATAGCATTCGTAATTTAGAAACCTCTAGTTCTATTTGTACATTCTAACAGCCATTTTGTCATATTCTGGTGTTGTTACTAAACTATCCACAATAAGAAATTGAGAATTCGGTGCTGTTTGCTGCACTTCTGCCTGTAAAGAAATAGTTGTTACAATCATTATGTTTTTAGAATTAAATTCACCTAATTCTGAAATTTTGGCAGTAGAAACTGGAATACGAATATTCTTGTTTCTAAAGATAGCCCGAATCGTTTCACAGCCCATAGTTGCAGATCCCTGTGCTTTACCATAAGCAACTACTACAGCATCAATATGGTTAAGGTCAATTTCCTGACTATCTACTGATGCTGAAGTTGATATATCTCCTTCAATTTCTGCTATTGGAGAAGCTCCTGTTAATGAAGCTACAATTTCATCATAACGAGGGGACGCTAAGAAATTATCAACAGAAACATGAATAGCACTTGGACTCTTGTCTTTAGCTCTTGGTGTCAGTTCTTCCTGAGTAACAATTAATGTTTTTGGTGTATCAAGCAAATTTGAGATTGCCTGATTAGATACTGGAATCTCTAGACCTGCTTTTTTAACCTTATCTCGAAGAATACTAGCTCCCATAGCAGAGCTTCCCATACCAGCATCGCAGGCGAAAATGATTTTTTCCACTGAGTCTGTCGAAACAACTGCATCAACAGAAGTTGATACTAACTGACCTTTAGACTGAGCCTTAGCTGCTTGGGTAGCCGCCTGAGCAGCTTCGAGCGAATCCTCAGTTGACTTGTCTGCATGAAGAATAAGGGCTGCTACAAGGAAAGAAACAACTGCTGCCACTAAAACACCTAGAAGAACATTTAGATGGGGCCAAACGCCTTTTGGCGCCGTAGCCATAATCGCAATAATAGAACCTGGTGAAGCTGGAGATTTAAGACCAGCGTCTAAGAGTTGAAAAGTAAAAGTTCCAGAGATACCTCCTGCCATAGCAGCTAAAAATAGAGTAGGCTTCATCATAACATAAGGAAAGTAAATTTCATGAATCCCTCCGAAGAAATGAATAACCATTGCCCCCCAAGAAGAAGATTTAGCAGAACCTTTACCGAATACAGCATAAGCTAATAGAATTCCCAGGCCTGGTCCAGGATTAGCTTCCAATAGGAAGAGAATTGACTTACCAGCTTGAGCTACCTGTTCTACTCCCAGAGGAGTAAAAATGCCATGATTGAGGGCATTATTGAGGAAAAGGACTTTAGTAGGTTCGATGATAATATTAGCCATAGGAAGGAGGCGAGCATTGACAATAGCCTCAACACCATTCCCAACAGCTCCAGTAAGAGTCGATACGACTGGACCGATTGCGTAGAAAGCCAAAAGCAATAATGCAAAACCAACGAGACCAGCTGAGAAATTATTAACTAACATTTCAAATCCGGGACGAATTTTTTCCTGGAACTTTTCATCAAATTTCTTGATAGTCCATCCTCCCAGTGAGCCCATTACCATAGCTCCGATAAACATAGGAACACTAGAACCTGTGATTGCACCAACAGTAGCAATAGCTCCTACAACGGCACCACGTTGACCATGGATCATATATCCACCTGTGTAACCAATCAGGATTGGCAATAAATACGTTAACATAGGACCAACAACAGTAGCTAACTGTTCATTTGGCAGATAGCCATCAGCGATAAAGAGGGCAGTCAACACTCCCCAAGCAATAAATGCTCCAATATTGGGCATAACCATATTTGAAAGCGATGTCCCTAGTTTTTGAACTCTGACTTTCAATGATACTTTTTCTTCCATTAGGATCATCCTCCTTTTCTTAAAACTAGTATATACAAAGTTAAAAACCTTTAAAACTAAAGTTTTGTCACAGATTTTGTGCCAAAACTTTACTTTTGACGAGGCTGGGCAAAAAGGCTTAAAAATGATAAAACGCATCATATCAGGTGTACAAAACCTTAATATGATGCGTTTTATCATGGAAAGATTTACTGAATTTTCTCTTCAAATTGAGTTTTTGCCCAGCTTCCTCTTTTTATAGTAGTTTGAAATAAGATACGAACAAATCAATTGGAAAATTCAAATTAATTTCTAGAAATATTTTAGTATTCCTGTGTACTGTTCTAAATTCAATCTGCTATAATTATTGAAAAGTAAACCCTTATCATCATTTGTAACATAAAAAATAGGCTGTAAAACCTTATAGGATAAACCTATGGCTTTACGCCCGTATATTCATAGATTCTATTCTACCGTTACTGACTTGGCAAGGTTACGTGGTTTGTCCACATCGAGGCCACGGTGGAGGGTTGCAAAGTAAGCGACCAATTGTGTTGGTACGACCATTGAAATTGGTGAGAGGTAAGGGTGTACAGTCGTAAGGACGATAGCGTCTGTCTCTTTAGCAACATTTTCTTCTGCGATAGTGAGGACTTTTGCACCACGGGCTGCCACCTCTTGGATATTTCCACGAGTGTGGTTGGCAAGGACTGGATCTGACAAGAGAGTCAAAACAGGTGTTCCTTCTTCAATCAAGGCAATAGTTCCGTGCTTAAGTTCTCCTGCCGCAAAGCCTTCACACTGGATGTAAGAAATCTCTTTAAGTTTGAGACTTGCTTCCATGGCTACGTAGTAATCTTGACCACGTCCGATGTAAAAGGCGTTACGAGTTGTTTCAAGTAGCTCACGAACCTTGACTTCAATGGTTTCTTTCTCTGAAAGAGTTGATTCGATAGACTGAGCTACGATTGACAACTCATGAACTAAATCAAAGGCTTGCGCTTTGGCATTGCCATTTGCTTCTCCGACTGCTTTTGCAAGGAAGGCAAGGGCTGCAATTTGCGCTGTATAGGCCTTGGTTGATGCCACGGCAATTTCAGGACCTGCATGAAGGAGCATGGTATGGTTGGCTTCACGAGAAAGAGTTGAACCTGGGACGTTTGTCACTGTCAAGCTTGGGATTCCCATTTCATTAGCCTTGACCAAAACCTGACGGCTATCTGCTGTTTCACCAGACTGGCTGATAAAGATGAAGAGTGGTTTCTTGCTGAGAAGTGGCATACCGTAACCCCACTCAGATGAAATTCCAAGTTCAACTGGTGTATCTGTCAATTCTTCCAGCATCTTCTTAGAAGCAAATCCTGCGTGGTAAGATGTCCCAGCTGCAAGGATGTAGATGCGGTCTGCGTCTTGAACAGCCTGGATGATAGCTTGGTCTACGACTACTTGACCAACCTCATCTGTGTAGGCTTGGATCAACTTACGCATCACTGTTGGTTGCTCGTCAATTTCCTTGAGCATGTAGTAAGGGTAAGTTCCTTACCGATATCTGACAAGTCAAGTTCCGCAGTATAGCTAGCACGTTCACGACTGTTACTATCATAGTCTTGAACTTCCACACTATCAGCCTTGACGATTACCAACTCTTGGTCATGAATTTCCATGTATTGGTTGGTTTCACGAATCATAGCCATAGCATCTGAGCAGACCATATTGTAGCCTTCCCCAAGACCAATCAAAAGTGGAGATTTGTTTTTCGCTACATAGATGACATCTGGATTTTCAGAGTCAATCAAGGCAAAGGCATATGAACCACGGATAATATGAAGAGCTTTTTTAAAGGCTTCAAGAACTGAGAGAGAGTCTTCTTCCGCAAATTTTCCAATCAAATGTACGGTGATTTCCGTATCTGTTTGCCCTTTGAAGTGGTGCCCAGCAAGGTATTCTTCTTTAATTTCAAGGTAGTTTTCAATCACCCCATTGTGAACCAAGACAAAACGTTCTGTCTCAGAGCGGTGTGGGTGAGCATTGTCTTCCGTTGGTTTCCCATGAGTTGCCCAACGAGTATGTCCGATACCAGTTGTTCCCTCCACACCAGCTGTCTTAGCAGACAATTCTGCAATACGGCCAACCGCCTTGACCAGATGATTTTCAGCACCACCTAGGACAAAAATCCCGCAGAATCATAGCCACGGTATTCAAGCTTTTCAAGCCCTTGAATCAAAATATCAGTTGCATTTGTGTTCCCAACAACACCAACAATTCCACACATAGTATATACGACACAGACAAGCTGTGCTTTCTCCTTAAAATTGGTATAGTCTAATTCTTCTTTTATAGAATCAGCAAAAACAGTATATACTTGTTTTTTTCACTTGTCAAGAGTAAAAATTGGTATAGTTCACATTAACTTCTTGTAAACAAAAAACTCTGACCAATTAGGATAATCAGTCAGAGTCCTTTTTAAAATCCATTATTATCGCTTAATTCCTTGAACCAGTGCCCTGATTTCTTCAGACGGCGTTCTTGCGTTTTCAAGTCCAATTCAACCAAACCATAGCGATTTTTATAGCTGTTGAGCCATGACCAACAGTCAATAAAGGTCCAAATTAAGTAGCCCTTACAATTGGCTCCGTCTTCAATAGCACGGTAAAGTTCGCGAAGATGACCTTTTACAAAGTCAATACGGTAATCATCTTGAATCATTCCATTCTCACGGAATTTTTCTTCCCCTTCAACACCCATACCATTCTCTGTCAACATCCACTCAATATTGCCATAGTTTTCCTTGATATTTTGGGCAATGTCATAAATCCCTTGCTCATAAATCTCCCAGCCACGGTGAGGATTAATTTTACGTCCAGGCATCACATAAGGCTCATAAAAATGTTCTGGTAAGAGTGGACTCTCTGGATGCTTCGCAAATCGAGGAGCCATAACACGCAAAGGTTGATAGTAGTTGACACCAAGGAAGTCCACCGTATTGTCACGAATGATATCCAACTCCTCCTCTGTAGCATCAGGCAAGAGACCGTATTCATGCAAGATTTCTACCAACTCCTGTGGATAAGTCCCCAAAACAGACGGATCTAAGAAAGATTGGGCCTGAAAAAGGTCCGCAATACGAGCCGCCTTGACATCAGCAGGATGCTGGCTACGTGGATAAGCCGGTGTCAAGTTTAAGACAATCCCAATCTTGGAATCAGGCAAAAGTTCATGACAGGCCTTAACCGCCCGACTGCTGGCCAATTGTGTGTGGTAGGCTACTTTAACCGCCGCTTCTGCATCCACCTTATGTGGATAATGGGCATCGTAAAAATAGCCAAATTCCACAGGAACGATTGGCTCGTTAAAGGTAATCCATTGATCCACTAAATCTCCATAAGTCTCAAAACAAAAACGAGCATAGTCTTCATAAGCTGAGACAGTCCCCTTATTTTCCCAACCATCACCATCCTCTTGAAGGGCAAAAGGCAAATCAAAATGATAAAGATTGACTAAAAGACGAATCCCCTTAGCCTTAATAGCCTCAAAGACCTTACGATAAAAATCCACACCTTGAGGATTGACTTCCCCACGCCCTTGTGGAAAAATCCGTGACCACTGAATAGAAGTCCGAAAGGCCGTATGACCAGTTTCTAACAGTAGCTCAATATCCTTTTCCCAATTTTCATAAAAGGTCGATGTCTTATCTGGACCAATCCCATTATAGTAACGATTTGGCTCCACTTGGTACCAATAATCCCAGAGATTATCTCCCTTACCGTCACCAGCTACACGTCCTTCTGTTTGTGGTCCAGAAGTAGAGGATCCCCAGACAAAATCCTTTGGAAATCTTAGCATACATTTACCTCTTTATCTACTCATTTTTCCCATTATACAGAAAAAACAAGGTAAAAACTAGTTACATTTTTTCCTTGTTTTTCTTCTGATTATAGTTTTTATTTCTTGCTTAAGATTTCAAGCGTTTCAAGCACATTATCTGCATGAACTTCGATAGTGTCACCAGTCGCTTTAATCTTCACTTCTACGATGCCATCGGCTGCTTTCTTCCCAACAGTGATACGGATTGGCAATCCAATCAAGTCGCTATCGCTGAATTTGACTCCGACACGTTCGTTACGGTCATCCGTCAAGACTTCGTAACCAGCTCCCATCAAGCTTGCTTCAAGTTTTTCTGTCAAGGCTTGCGCTTCTTCGTCCTTGACATTGACAGTAATCAAGTGAACATCAAATGGCGCCAATTCTTTAGGGAAGTTGATTCCCCAAGCGTAACGGTATTCACCTTTTGGTGTTTTGTTAACAAAGAGGCGAGCGTGTTGCTCCATCACTGCTGAAAGGAGACGGCTGACACCGATACCGTAACATCCCATGATGATTGGCACAGCACGACCATTTTCATCCAAAACATCTGCTCCCATGCTTGCCGAATAGCGAGTGCCAAGTTTAAAGATGTGACCAATTTCGATACCACGCGCAAAGTTAAGGACACCTTGTCCGTCTGGTGAAATTTCACCCTCACGAACTTCACGGATATCCACATATTCTGCAGTAAAATCACGACCTGGATTCACACCAGTCAAGTGGTAGCCATCTTCGTTAGCACCGACAACTGCATTATGGACATCTTGCACCTTCCTGTCTGCGATGATTTTAACATTCTCTGGCAAACCAACTGGTCCAAGTGAACCGAATCCTGCTTGAACAAGATTCGCCACTTCTTCTTCGCTAGCAACGTCAAAGAAATCTGCTCCCAAGTGGTTTTTCAACTTAACTTCATTAAGCTGGTCATTTCCAACTAGAAGGGCTGCAACAAGCTCACCATCTGCCATGTAGAAGAGGGTTTTAATCGTTTGTTCTTCTGGAACGTTGAGGAAGGCTGCAACTTCATCGATTGATTTAACATCTGGAGTTGCAACACGAGTCACTTCTTCTTCAGCGACAACACGGTTGCTTGGTTTGTACTCGTTTGTTGCCATTTCTAAGTTAGCTGCATAGCTAGACTCACTTGAGTAAGCAATGGTATCTTCACCAGAGACCATCCATTTGAGCAATTCTGCCTTGATTTCTTCTTGCACTTGATCAGGAATTTCGTCAAATGAGGCAACTGACTTGTCCAAGACAACCCAGCGGTCAAGGTCTGTACGAGCAGGTGTAATGGCCATAAATTCTTGGCTGTCCTTACCACCCATGGCTCCACCGTCACCAATGATAGCCTTAAAGTCTAAGCCACTACGAGTGAAAATACGCTCATAAGCAGCCTTGTACTCATCATAAACACTGTCCAAGCTATCATAGTTAGCGTGAAAGCTGTAAGCATCCTTCATGATAAACTCACGTGTACGGAGAAGTCCATTACGTGGGCGTTTTTCATCACGATACTTAGGCTGGATTTGGTAAAGGTTGAGTGGCAATTGCTTGTAAGACTTAACAGAATCACGGACAATAGCTGTAAAGGTTTCTTCGTGTGTTGGACCTAGGATAAAGTCTGATTTTTCACGGTTTTTTAGTTTGTAAAGGTCTTCACCGTAAGTTTCGTAACGACCTGATTCGCGCCACAATTCTGCACTGAGAAGGGCAGGAGCCAACATCTCAACGGCACCAATCTTGTCGAATTCTTGGCGCATGATATTTTTAGCTTTTTCAATCACACGATTAGCAAGTGGTAGGTAAGAATAAACACCTGCAGATACTTGGCGAACATATCCAGCACGCAACATAAGAGCATGGCTGATAACTTGAGCATCGCTTGGCATTTCGCGAAGCGTTGGGATAGGCATTTTACTTTGTTTCATAATATTCCTCGATTATCTAAAAAAGAGTCGCATAATGTCATTCCAGGTCACAGCAATCATCAAGACAACCATGATGACCACTCCAGCCAAGGTGACATAGGTTTCAATTTCTTGTTTCAATGGTTTGCGGCGGATAGCTTCTAGGATATTGAGCACAATCTTACCACCATCCAGAGCTGGAATCGGAATAAGATTAAAAATCCCGATATTGATGGAAATCATTGCCAAGAAGTACAAGACATTCTCAATTCCATTTTTAGCAGCATCACTACTTGCCTTAAAGATGGCAACAGGTCCACCCAACTTGTTCAAATCCGGTTGGAAAATCAGATTTTTCAGTGCTGATAAAATTCGTAGGGCCGAGTCAGCAGCAGTTGTAAAACCACCTACAAACATGGATAGAAAATCTGACTTAATCCCCGGTTGAACACCTAGAAGGTAACGGCCTTGACTTTCTTCGGGTGTAACAGTGACTTGTTTGTCACTCCCCTTTTCAGAAATAGTCACATCCAAAGTCGGGGCCGTCTTACCTTTGGTTTCTGTTTCCACAGCCTGAATCAAACTTTCCCAGTTGCTAATCTCATGTGAGCCAATCTTGGTAATCTGTGCCGTTTCTGATACTCCCACCTTAGCCAAGGCTCCTTGGGGCATGACATGGAACTGGTTGGTATCAACATCTCTGACACCACCCTGCATAAAGATTAAAATCCAGAAAACAACGACACCTAAGATAAAGTTGTTCATAGGGCCTGCAAAATTAGTAATGAGTTTGCCCCAGATAGTTGCATTTTGATATTGCACATCTAAAGGTGCAATCCGAACCTCAGTACCATCTGCTTCCACAACCGTTGCATCGTGATCCACTGCAAATGTTTTTTCTTCTTCCAGAACCAATCCTTTGATAAAGAGATTGTCTTCAAAATCAAACTGGGTCACCTGCATAGGAAGAGCTGTTTGATCTAATTTTTTACCTGAGAGATTGATGCGTTTAACCTTACCATCATCAGCAAGTGTCAAACTAACAGGCGTTCCTGTCTTGATTTCAGTTGTATCATCACCCCAACCGGCCATGCGGACATAGCCACCCAGAGGCAAGATTCGAATGGTATAGGCCGTTCCATCCTTGCCAATGTGAGCAAAGATTTTGGGTCCCATACCGATGGCAAATTCACGTACTAAAATCCCTGATTTCTTGGCAAAGTAGAAGTGCCCGAACTCGTGCACCACTACAATAATCCCGAAAACCAGAATAAAGGTTAAAATTCCGAGCATAGTGTTTCCTCCGTCTTTTGATTAAAAGAGTCCAAATAAGTGCATGATTGGAAATACAAGCAACATACTATCAAAACGATCCAAAACACCACCATGTCCAGGGATAAATTTCCCAGAATCCTTGACACCAAAGTGACGCTTGATCGAACTTTCTAGTAAATCACCAAATTGTCCAGCAATGCTAAAGAAAATAGCAAAGACTGACATCTTGTAAATTCCATATGGAAGAGCAACTGTACTGTCAACTATCATAAAGATAATGGTTACTAAAATCGCTCCTAAAATACCACCCAAGGCACCCTCAAGGGTTTTATTAGGCGATACCCTTGGTGCTAACTTTCGTTTCCCATAGTTCATCCCAACAAGATAGGCACCACTGTCTGTCGCCCAGACGATACACAAGGCCAAAAGCGCCTTATCTAAACCTGCAACACGAGCATCTAGTAAAGCATTAAATCCAAAGCCCACGTAGAAGCTCATAGCAAGAGGGAAAACCGCATCCTCAATCGTATAAGACTTGCTAAAAACGGTCGTTCCTAACATGATTGAAATCAAAACACTATAGGCAACCACATTCCCATCAACTGGCAAAAAAGTCAGGTAATTCTCCAAGGGAATGGTCAATGCAAAGGTTGCAAAGAGGGTCAAGAGGCCCTCCATCGTCATGGTCTCTAGACCTCTCATCCTCAAAAGTTCATGCATGGCTAGCATGGCTATGATTCCGATTGCTATCTGAAGCAAGAGGCCCCCAATCATCAAAATCGGTAGGAAAATAGCCAGTGCAATCCCTGCAAACAAGGTTCTTTTCTGTAAATCCTGTGTCATATTTCCTCCTAAACTCCTCCAAATCGGCGATGACGACGATTGTAGGCAAGAATGGCTTCCTGCAAGGCCGCCTCGTCAAAATCAGGCCACAAGGTATCTGTAAAATAGAGTTCACTATAGGCTCCTTGCCATGGTAGGAAATTACTCAAACGCAATTCTCCACTGGTACGGATAATCAAGTCTGGGTCTCGTAAGTCCTTAGGTAAATGCTGGGTAAAAAGATAATTACCAATCAACTCCTCTGTGATGTCACCTGGGTTGATTTTGGCATCTAAAACATCCTGGGAAATCAACTTAAGAGCCTGTGTAATCTCAGCACGTCCACCATAGTTAAGAGCAAAATTAAGAATCAAACCTGTGTTGTTCTTAGTCAATTCCTCAGCCTTGGTTAAAGCTTCAAAGGTTTGCTTAGGCAGGCGGTCCGTTTCTCCCAATCATTTGAATCTTAACATTATTCGCATGCAGTTCAGGGACATAATTATCATAAAACTCTACTGGCAAGTTCATGATAAACTTGACTTCCTGATCTGGACGGGTCCAGTTTTCTGTAGAAAAAGCATAGACCGTAATAACCTTAACGCCTAGTTTGTTAGCTGCCTTGGTCACAGTTTGCAATGCTTCCATACCCGCCTTGTGTCCAAAAACTCGCGGTTGCATACGTTTTTTAGCCCAACGGCCATTGCCATCCATGATGATGCCGATATGAGCAGGAACCTGTGTCGGAACCTCTACTTCCACAGCCTTATCTTTCTTAAAAAATCCAAACATGATCTTATTCCTATTCAAAAATCTATCGTTTCATTATACCATATTTCCCTATTTTCTTCTATCACTAAGCTATTTATACTCTTCGAAAATCTCTTCAAACCACGTCAGCTCTATCTGCAACCTCAAAACAGTGTTTTGAGCAACCTGCGGTTAGCTTCCTAGTTTACACTTTGATTTTCATTGAGTATTATTATCAGGCACCAAGCCCATTTTTCAAAAAAATAAGCCGCCTGATTTGGCGACTTTATTTTTTATAGGGAGATTATTATGAAAAAGTTTTAGGAGTTTAAGTTAAGGTCTTCTTAACTTATGAACTTAGTATACACTTCCTAGCTTAAAGTTTCCTTAAGTATTTTTAAAAATCAAATTTTTCCATTTCTCCTGCCAATTTTTCTTGGATAGACGTGTTCGATAAAATTCCATTCGGTCTTCATTCTCTAAAAAATGAGGAGTTGGACGAACTTGAAAATTCAAAATATCCTCCAAAGCGTATGGAGTAAAGAGTTCCAAAACGGATTCTTCATTCAAGCGTAATCCAACAGCCGTACATCGTTCTGGATACTTACTCATAGCATCACGGGAACTGGTATAGGGAGCAGTATGAGGGCTGTGCTGGTGCATATAGACTTGATTTTTCAATTCCCACTGGTACTGAGGAAAGTCCTCTCTCAGCTTTTTCTCTAGGGACAAGGTTTCCTCATAAGAAATATCTGGATCAAAGAAAATCACATCTACATCTGTTTCACAGTCAAAAATGGGATTTGTCTGACAAGAGATTCCAGATAAAATTTCTGACAGAACCTGCTGCCAACCAGGAATCTTTCAGACCAAGGTTTCGGATGATAGTCAGAATGGCCATCATATCTGGATTTTCTCTAAAAGCCTCTAAGATTTCTTGCTTATTTTTCAATGTATTCATAACCTAAGTGCTCATATGCCTTAGCAGTCGCCACCCGTCCAGACCGTGTCCGCATGATAAAACCTTTTTGAATCAAGTAAGGCTCATACATATCTTCAACTGTCTCACGCTCTTCGGCGATATTCACAGAAAGAGTTCCTAGACCAACAGGTCCTCCACTGTACATCTCAATCATGGTACGAAGGATTTTTTGATCCACATAGTCCAAACCTTCATGGTCAACATCCAGCATAGTCAAAGCCTTATCGGTAATAAGATCATCGATCACCCCATTCCCCATTATCTGGGCAAAATCGCGCACGCGCTTGAGGAGACGATTGGCAATACGAGGGGTCCCACGGCTACGTAGGGCTAACTCAGACGCTGCCTCATGAGTAATTTCCATCTCAAAAATATCTGCCGTCCGCTCAACAATTTCCGTCAAGTCAGCATGAGCATAATACTCCATATGACCTGTAATCCCAAAACGTGCCCGTAGCGGATTTGAGAGCATACCAGCCCGAGTCGTCGCACCAATCAAGGTAAAAGGTGGCAACTCCAAATGAACACTGCGACTGCCTTCACCAGCACCAATCATGATATCAATGTAGAAGTCCTCCATGGCACTATAAAGCACCTCTTCCACAGACATGGGCAAGCGATGAATCTCATCAATAAAAAGGACATCCCCAGGCTCTAAGTCATTCAAAATCGCTACTAGATCTCCGGCTTTTTCAATGACAGGCCCAGACGTCTGCTTGAGATTGACACCCAGTTCGTTGGCAATAACAAAGGCCATGGTCGTTTTCCCCAAGCCTGGAGGTCCAAATAAAAGGACATGATCCAGCGCTTCATCCCGCATTTTGGCAGCTTCGATAAAGATTTGGAGCTGATCCTTGACCTTATCCTGCCCGATATATTCACGTAAATACTGAGGACGGAGTGTGCGTTCTACTAACTCCTCATCCCCCATTATCTCATTGTCTAAAATTCTACTCATGGCTCTATTATATCAAAAAACCAAGCCACAAACAAAAAAGCCACCCGATTGGGTGACTCCCGAGTTTAGCACTTATGTGGTATAATATTGTTCGGCACTGCTACACCGCCTACGAAAGGAGGTGAATTAGCCCATGATGGAATTAGTACTCAAAACTATCATCGGACCAATTGTGGTCGGTGTCGTTCTTCGATTAGTCGATAAATGGCTAAACAAGGACAAATAGTGTCAAAAAAGACCCCTAGCTTATTTGGACGTGAGCTTGGGGTCTTTTCTAGCCTATGATATAGAACTAGTACTCAATTCCTCTTTATTATCCCATAGTTCACAAAATTTGTCAAAGGTTTATATCCTCATCCATTCAGCTTCTCCAACTTTAGAATCTGTCCAATAAAGTTTATAAGATTTAGAGAAAGCTATTGAAAAATGATATTTAGAAAACTTCCGAAAAGCCTGAAATAGAGCCAAAAAACTCCACCTGATTGGGTGGAGTTTAGGGAGATTATTATGAAAAAGAAAAGTTTAGGATTTTATTAAATAAAGTTAGGAGGTCTTTATTTAATAACTATATGATACAAGACGAAGCTTAAAACTAGCTTAACTTTTTCTCAGATTCTACCATTTTGCAGAAAATCACTATCACTATCACCTCACAAAAAGCCACCTGATTAGGTGACTTCATTAGGAGATTATGATAAAAAAAAGTTTTAGGATTTCATTAAATAAAGTTAGGAGGTCTTTATTTAATGACTATATAATACTAGACCATCCTTAAACTTTGCTTAAGAAAAAACAAGTTTTGTTATTTTTCTCGATTCGCCCAAGTCATCCCTATACAATTATAGGTGGATAAGATTTCAAAGCCCATAGAACGATAAAATCCCACGTTTTTTTCTGTCTCTTCTGTCACCAGCTGGACTTGATAAGCATCTTTGTAATCTTTTAAGGCCTCTTTCATTAGGGCACTACCAATCCCTTGACGCTGATAGATTGGTAAAACAATCAAATCCTGTACAAAAACTGATGAGAATCCATCTCCTACCAAACGAATCAAGCCCACCACAGCATCACCATCAAGTGCCAGATAAATTACTAATGAATGCGATAAGGCCTGCTCCAGCATCTCTGGTTGATGGGTATAATTTGTCCAACCGACAGCCTGATAGAGATGCAAAACATCCTCTAGCTTGACAATTTCTTGCTTTTTAATAGTAATCATCTCAACACCTCTTAAAGTTCTCTCAAGCTCTTGTACTGCTGTCCATTTTTATCAAAATTTTCAGGACGCAGCCATGTTTCCAAACGATCTTTGACTTGAGGCCAGTCCTTATCAATCATAGACAACCAATCCGTATCCCTCGTCCGTCCCTTATAAACCACCGCCTGGCGGAAGGTTCCTTCATAGACAAATCCCAAACGCTCCGCAACTCGTCTGGATGGCAGGTTAAGAGCATCGCATTTCCACTCATAGCGACGATAGTTTAGCTCCTCAAAAATATAGCGAGCTAGGAGATACTGAGCCTCAGTTCCTATCCGTGTACCCCTTAGCTCTGGAGAAAAAGTGACTGCTCCGACTTCTATTACTCGGTTATTCTGGTCAATGCGCATGAGAGAAAAAGTTCCCAAAGCCTTACCAGTCGCCTTGTCTATGATTGCATAGTAAAAACGGTCCTTACGAGCCAACATCTGATTTAAAAGGCTAACCAGCTCCCCCATATCTGCTACTGGCTCCTGAAAAAGATAGGTCCACATCTCCCGAGGAGTATCAGGGCCATAAACAGCTAGCAAATCCTCCGCATGTTTTTCTACCGAGAGAGCCTCTATCCTAGCATAACGCCCTTCTAAGAAATCAATAGAAGGCAGTGCACCTGGTGTATAACCTTCCATTGACTCACCAATCATCTGACCATATTCATTTACTGGCATAGCTTTCTCCTTGTTTCACTTTTCAAACTTTTTACTCAACTCTATTTGAATTGTCCTATCTGCTAATTTCAAGTTTTTATCAATTTCATTTAACAATTTTTCTGCATCTTCTTTATTTAAAACATTTTCTCGTGCTACATAGTTTCTACAAATATTCAGGGCCGCAATTTGGTCTGCTTTATCCAAAGATTCAAACATAATTCTCACTGAGTTACTAGCAATAACTCCTCGTTTATCATCCGAATTTTGAAGAAAGTTAAGTAGAACACTTAAATTGTTCTGACGACACGATTCGTACAAATCAATATATTCACCGTATTTTTTCGATTCAGAATCAGTAAGTTTATCTACAACTTTTACCTGCGAATAAAAATAGATTATTTCCCTATTTTGAATAATATAATTTATTTTTCTGATATATTTTAATCCCTCTATTAAGAGCCAAATAAAATAGATTATCAGAATACCAAACAGTGGTAGCCACATGATACCAACACTGGATTGAATACGAGGATAAGTTTCATTAAAAGAAACTATTAAATTTTTGGCTCCAAAATAATGAATAATGGATAACAAATTGTCACTATTAATAGAGTTGCAAAAGATTTTGTAAATAAAAATTGATACACTTCAGACTGTGTCCTTATAATTTCATTTGGAGATATTCCAAAAATATTGCTTGATTTATCATTTGAAAAACTAAAGAAAGTAATAAAAACTGCAAAGAGAGTGTCTAAAGTGAGTGTCAAATTTAAACTTTCCTTGTCCCAAAGACAATTTTTAAAATAATATGCACCCACTATTGACATTACTAATACTATAACTGACACTACAATAATAGAAATCTTAAATAATAAAATTTCACACTTCCTGCTATCGTTCACTAATCTATTCATTCTGACCTATTCTAAAGTTCATACTCTAGAGTTACTTCTTTTTATTTCACAACAATGTTAACCAATTTATTCGGTACACTAATCACTTTCACGATGTCCTTACCGTCAATTTCTGCTTTGACTTTTTCATCCGCTAGAGCAATTTCTTGCAATTCTTCGCGTGATAGGTCTTTAGCAACCATGACTTTAGCACGGACTTTTCCTTTGATTTGGATAACAATTTCGACTTCGTCTTCAACTAGTTTGCTTTCGTCCCATGTTGGCCAAGCTACGTAAGAGATTGACTCACCTGTTGCTGCAACTGTTTGCAAAGTTCTTCTGCCAAGTGAGGTGCAAATGGGGCAATCAACTGAACGAAGCCTTTGGCGTAGTCTACATAAAGTTTTTCTTCCTTGTTAGCCGCGTTGACAAAGACCATAAGTTGGGCAATAGCTGTGTTGAATTTGAGAGACTCAATTTGCTCAGTAACAGCTTTGACTGTTTCGTTGTAAACCTTGTCAAGAGCACCATTGTTTTCCGCAAGGATTTCTTTACTTGTAATCAAACGGTAAACTCGGTCAAGGAACTTACGGCTTCCTTCCAAACCTTCTTCTGACCAAGCAATCGAAGCATCGAGTGGTCCCATAAACATTTCATAAACACGAAGGGTATCGGCACCGTATTGTTCCACCACATCGTCTGGGTTAACAACGTTCTTGAGCGATTTAGACATCTTGGCTGGCGCTTGCTCCAACTCTTCCCCTGTTTCTATATGAAAGAAGGAACCATCACGTTTTTCAACCTTGTCGGTTGCCACAAGAGCACCACGGTGGTCACGGTAGCTTGTTCCCAAAATCATCCCTTGGTTAAAGAGTTTTTGGAATGGTTCCTTAGTCGGAACAACACCGAGGTCATAGAGGAATTTATGCCAGAAACGAGCATAAAGCAAGTGAAGTACAGCATGTTCCGCACCACCCACGTAGATATCTACTGGCAACCATTGTTTGAGGAGGTCCTCATCAGCCAATTTCTCAGTATTGTGCGGGTCAATATAGCGGAGGTAGTACCAGCTTGAACCAGCCCATTGTGGCATGGTGTTAGTTTCACGACGACCTTTGACACCATCTTCACGAGTCACTTCAAGCCAATCTGTCAAGTTAGCTAGTGGACTTTCACCAGTACCTGAAGGACGGATATCCTTGGTTACAGGCAAGACAAGCGGCAATTCACTTTCAGGAACAGCTGTTGAAGTTCCATCTTCCCAATGAATGATTGGAATTGGCTCACCCCAGTAACGTTGACGGCTAAAGAGCCAGTCGCGGAGGCGGTAGGTAACCTTCTCTTGACCACAGCCTTTTTCTTCCAACCAAGCCACAATCTTGGCAATAGCGTCTTCTTTGTTGAGTCCATCTAGGAAGTCTGAATTGACATGCAGGCCATCCTCTGTGTAGGCAGCTTCTTCGACATTTCCACCTTCAAGTACTTCAACGATTGGAAGGTCAAATTGTTTGGCAAATTCCCAGTCACGTTGGTCGTGGGCAGGCACAGCCATAACCGCACCTGTTCCATAACTAGCAAGAACATAGTCCGCAATCCAGATTGGCATTTCCTTACCATTGACAGGGTTGATGGCATAAGCACCAGTCCAAACCCCTGTTTTTTCTTTAGCAAGGTCTGTACGAACCAAGTCAGACTTAAGGCTGGCTTGGTGTTTATAGTCTGCTACAGCTTCTGCTTGCTCTGAACTTGTGATAGCGTCTACTAATTCATGTTCAGGAGCCAAGACAGTGAAAGTCGCACCGAAAAGTGTGTCAGGACGAGTAGTAAAGACTGTAAATTCCTTGTCTGTTCCTTTTACTTTGAAAGTTACATTGGCACCAGTTGATTTACCAATCCAGTTGCGTTGCATATCCTTGATAGACTCTGACCAATCTAGTTCATCTAAGTCATTGAGCAAGCGCTCTGCGTAAGCCGTGATTTTGAGCATCCATTGGCGCATTGGTTTGCGGACAACTGGATAGCCTCCACGCTCAGAAGTTCCGTCAGGAAGCACTTCTTCATTGGCAATGGCAGTTCCCAATTCCTCAACCCAGTTTACTGGCACTTCGCTTCATAGGCCAAGCCTTTTTCGTAAAGCTTGGTGAAAATCCATTGAGTCCACTTGTAGTAGTTTGGATCTGTTGTGTTGACTTCACGATCCCAGTCATAAGAAAATCCAAGCGCATTGATTTGACGTTTGAAGTTGGCAATGTTTTCCGCTGTAAATTCTGCTGGGTCATTACCAGTATCCATAGCATATTGCTCTGCAGGCAAACCAAAAGCATCCCAACCCATTGGGTGAAGGACATTGTAGCCTTGCGCACGTTTGTAGCGGCTGAGGATATCGGTTGCAGTATAACCTTCTGGGTGTCCTACGTGCAGACCCGCTCCAGATGGATAAGGGAACATATCAAGAGCATAAAACTTCGGTTTTGATGCATCTGTACCTGTCTCAAATGTATGATGTTCTGCCCAGTAGCCCTGCCACTTAGGCTCAATTTCTTTATGATTATAAAAACTCATGGTCTCTCTCCAATTTTGTGATGTTACTATTATACCATTTTTGAGGGAATTTGGTCTCGTTCTATTCTATACTTTTCTATTTTACCTTGCTCTAAAATTTTTAAACTGCTATACTTATAACAGAAAACCCTTCCAAGGAGGTAGCGGATGTCTCATTCCTTTAAAAAATCTCTCCAAAAAGAAATTCTCCATAGAAGCTCTATCGCAGCCTTTGTGACCTCTCTCTTACTACTCATTTTACTTTTTGGTTTTTCCTATTTTTTACAAAAGCAACAACTCTCCAAAGATACGAGACAGATTGTCAAACAGGTTCAAGAAATGAAAGAAGCAAATAATGAGCTCCTGACCACTATGAACTATAAAATGATTCCTGAATTTTTGGACGGCAAACACACAGAGAGAGAAGTCTTTAGCTTATTTTACGAGACAAAAGCTAGATTGAAGCTTAGTTCTGACCTCATTATTCTAAACGATACAGGTGAATTACTATTTAGTACCAATCGAAATCATCAAGAAAGTATTTTATCACCCTACTATCTAAAACTACTCATTCAAAATCCTTCTCAAGATAAAGTGACAGAAAAAATTGCTCTCTCTTCAGACAAGCAACACTACACACTCTTTATCAAACCACTACTTCAAAACCAACGAGTTAAGGCCTATACTATTGCTTTCGTAAATGAGAATGATTTCATCTCAAGTTTCCCAATGATCAATTCCAAATACATCATTACCGATAGCTTTGGAAATATGTTTTCCAACAACACAAATCAGTTTACTCGTTCCACTCTTGAAAAATTGGATGAAAAACTCCTACACTCTCGCACCCACTGGTATGCGAATGAACCGCTTATTGCTCAAAAAGAAAAAGTCGGTGCTATTTTTTCAATCTATACTTTTCAATCCTTTTTTCCCATTCCTAGCTTACTCGGCCTAGCCTCCGTCCTCACCTTATGTATATTCTTCCTCTACTTCTGGCAAGCGAGACGAATTGCTCATAAAATTGCCACACACAACGCTGTTCCCATTGAAAGTTTGGTTTACCAACTTCAAGAAATTCCCAAACAAGCAGAAAAAAGGCTTTCTCTACAAACAGGTGATGAGTTTGAATTTATGGCAGAAAAAATCAACAATATGTTGTACGAATTAGAACTTCATCAAAAAATGTTGACCATAGAAAAAGAAAAATGGATTTTTGAAAGAAAAATGCTGGAAGCTCAGTTCAATCCTCATTTTCTCTACAATACACTTGAGACGATTAAAATCACTTCTTTAATGGATGCCGCCCTCACACAAGACCTAATTCAAAATCTCACGCGCATTCTTCGCTACAGTATCACCGATTTAGAAAAAAACAACCATTTGTCAAGATTTGAAGATTATAGAGGATTACCTGATGATTCATAAGATTCGTTTCGAGCACTTTTCCTATGATATTGTTTGCCCAGAAACTGTCGATAATCAGCCTATCCCTAAACTTTTCTTGCTTCCTCTAGTAGAAAATGCTATAAAATATGGGATGCAATACCGTATTGATCTTCATATTGATATCCAAATTACCTTGAAAGCAGATTCTCTGACTTTTTTAGTCAAGGATAATGCTGGAGGGCTCACCAAACAAGAGCGACTCGCTATTTTAGACTCTTTAGAGAGCCCTCATACCCAGCATGGCATCGTGAACAGCTACAAACGATTGAGCAATTTCTTTTCTGATGTCCAGCTAGATTTAGGAGTCAATCGCCAAGGAGAAACTTGGGTCAAATTTGTAACGAAAGGACTAACTCATGTTTAAGCTCATTATCGTAGAAGACGAACACCTCATCCGAAAATGGCTAGAGATTGCCGTAGACTACTCTGCCCTAGGCATCCAAGTCGTAGGAACTGCCAGTCACGGTCAAGAGGGAATGAAACTCATCCAAGAAAAAGAACCTCATATTGTCTTAACAGACATCACAATGCCAATTATGGATGCTTTTATGATGTTTGAAGCCACTCGTACCCTTCTCCTATGAAAAAGTTATCTTATCAGGTTATAACGATTTTCAAAATGCCAAAAAAGCCATGCAATATGGAGCAGTTGATTTCTTATCCAAACCAATTGACACCAAGGAATTGACAGAATGTCTTCAAAACATTGTTTTGCGATTACAAGGTAGCACCTATCAAGAAACTCCTTTTTAGAAGAATATCAAACTTTACTCACCTCTATCCAACAGGTTGATACACAAAACCAAATCATTCAACAAATTATTTCCTTTGTCCACAAGCATTATGCAGAGCATTTTACGATTGCGACTATTGCTGAAGCTTTAAACTATAGCGAAAGCTATCTATATAAGGTTATCAAAGAAGACTTCCCCATGACGCTAAATGAATATATCTTACAATATCGTCTGAAACAAGCTATAGATAAGATGGCTGAATCTCCCAACTCCCCTCTAAGCGACATCTCTGACCAAGTTGGATTTTCAGACTATAAATATTTTGCCAAAGTATTTAAAAAGTATCTCCATATTTCCCCAAAGGAATTGAAATCACTCGGAAGAATAGTAAAATAAGCTATTCTTCTTTTTGTAGAGAATTTTACTCTAATAGAATAGAATTGTCGGTTTTAAAAACGCTTACACTGTTTTAAAATAAACTTAAATAACACGGAGGTATCCATCATGAAAAAGAAATGGATGTATTATGCTGCTTGAGGACTAGCTCTTTTTGGTCTTGCTGCTTGTTCTTCTAATGAATCTGCCGATGGCGGTTCATCTGATAAAGGAGACGGCGGTTCGCTAGTCGTTTATTCACCAAACTCAGAGGGCTTAATCGGAGCAACTATTCCTGCCTTTGAAGAAAAATGGTATCAAAGTAGAACTGATTCAAGCTGGTACTGGAGAACTTTTCAAAAAACTAGAGTCAGAAAAAGAAGCTCCTGTAGCTGATGTCATCTTTGGTGGTTCTTATACACAATATGCTACCCACGGAGAACTCTTTGAAAACTATACTTCAAAAGAAAATGATAATGTTATCAAAGAATATCAAAACACAACTGGCTACTCTACACCTTATACACTAGATGGTAGTGTTTTAATCGTCAATCCTGATTTAACGAAAGGCATGAACATCGAAGGATATAGCGACCTTCTCAAACCTGAACTAAAAGGAAAAATTGCAACTGCTGACCCAGCAAACTCTTCTAGCGCCTTTGCTCAATTAACAAATATGCTACAAGCTCAAGGTGGTTACAAAGACGATAAAGCTTGGTCTTATGTAAAAGATCTCTTCACACTTATTGATGGTAAAATCGGTTCAAGCTCATCTGGTGTCTATAAGGCAGTCGCTGACGGAGAAATGGCTGTTGGTCTCTCTTATGAAGATCCAGCAGTTAAACTCTTAAATGACGGAGCTAACATTAAGGTAGTCTATCCAAAAGAAGGAACCGTCTTCCTACCTGCTAGTGCTGCTATCGTTAAAAAAGCCAAAAATATGGAAAATGCCAAGAAATTTATCGATTTTATTATCTCTCAAGAAGTACAAGATACACTTGGTACAACCACTACTAACCGTCCTGTTCGTAAAAATGCTAAAACAAGCGAAAACATGAAACCAATTGACAAAATCAAAACACTCACTGAAGATTATGATTATGTCATCAAGAATAAATCAGATATTGTTAAAAATACAACGAAGTCTTTACAGATATCCAATCTAAACAGTAAAAGAGGTTCACTATGAGTGAGATCAAAATTATTAACGCCAAAAAAATCTACCACGATGTCACTGTTATTGAGAATTTGAACATTACAATTCCAAAAGGAAGTCTCTTTACCCTTCTTGGACCTTCAGGATGTGGGAAAACGACCCTTCTTCGTATGATTGCAGGTTTCAACAGTATCGAAGGTGGAGAATTTTACTTCGATGATACAAAAATCAATAATACGGAACCCAGCAAACGCAATATCGGCATGGTTTTCCAAAACTACGCTATTTTCCCACATTTGACTGTCCGAGATAATGTCGCTTTTGGTCTCAAGCAAAAGAAGGTTCCAAAAGAAGAATTGATCCAACAGACCAACAAGTATCTTGAACTCATGCAAATTGCTCAATATGCGGATCGGAAGCCCGATAAACTCAGTGGTGGACAACAACAACGTGTCGCCTTGGCACGTGCCTTAGCGGTTAATCCAAGTGTTCTCCTCATGGACGAGCCACTTAGTAACCTAGATGCCAAACTTCGCTTGGATATGCGTCAAGCCATTCGAGAAATCCAACACGAAGTAGGAATTACAACCGTTTATGTAACCCACGACCAAGAAGAAGCGATGGCTATTTCAGATCAAATTGCTGTTATGAAAGATGGGGTGATTCAACAAATCGGCCGACCAAAAGAACTCTATCATAAACCAGCTAATGAGTTTGTAGCAACCTTTATCGGACGCACAAATATCATCCCTGCCACTCTTGAAAAACGGAGCGACGGTGCTTATATCGTCTTTTCAGATGGCTATGCTCTTCGAATGCCAGCTCTTGATCAGGCTGAGGAGCAAGCCATTCATGTAAGTATTCGTCCTGAAGAGTTTATCAAAGATGAATCTGGAGATATTGAAGGAACTATTAGCGATAGCGTCTATCTTGGACTGAATACTGAATACTTCATCGAGACAGGCTTTGCCTCAAAAATTCAAGTTAGCGAAGAATCAACTTTTGAAGAAGATCTACAAAAAGGCGATCGTATTCGTCTACGAATCAATACTCAAAAATTAAACGTCTTTTCTGCAGATGGTTCGCAAAACCTGATAAAAGGAGTCAACCATGGAACGTAAAAAACTAAATATTTGGACAGCCTCCTCTTTCTTCATCTTTCTTACCTATCTTGTCTTTCTCGTTTATCCTATCGTTACCGTGCTCAAGCAAGCACTTATACATGAAGGACAATTTTCACTAGCTAATTTTGTCACTTTCTTTAGCAAAGCCTACTACTCTGAGACACTTGTCAACAGTTTCAAGGTTTCCATTACCGCTACTGTCACTTCCTTAGTTGTAGGAACCCTATTAGCTTATCTCTTCTCTATGTATGACTTCAAGGGGAAGAAATTTCTACAAATATTGATTATCATTGCTTCCATGTCAGCTCCTTTCGTGGGAGCCTACTCCTGGATTCTCTTGCTGGGACGAAATGGGGTCATTACTAAATTCCTGACAAATTCTCTTCATCTTCCAGCTATCGATATTTATGGATTCAAAGGAATTGTACTTGTCTTTACACTGCAACTATTCCCACTGGTATTTCTATACGTTGCTGGAACAATGAAAAGCATTGACAATTCCCTACTTGAAGCCGCTGAAAGCATGGGGTCCTTCGGATTTAAGCGTATCGTAACGGTTGTTTTACCTCTCCTTGTTCCAACCTTACTAGCTGCTGCCCTGCTTGTATTTATGAGAGCATTCTCAGACTTTGGAACGCCTATGTTGATTGGTGAAGGATATCGGACTTTCCCTGTCTTGATTTATACCCAATTCATTAGCGAGGTTGGAGGAAATTCTGCTTTTGCATCTGCTTTAGCCATTATGGCGATTATCATTGCCTTGGCGATTTTCCTTATCCAAAAATACATTCAAACCGCTACAGTTTCAGCATGAATTCGCTCCATCCAATTGAGCCTAAAAAAACTACAAAAGGAAAAATGGCTGCCATTTATGCAACAGTCTACGGAATTATCTTTATCTCTGTTTTACCTCAAATCTACTTGATTTATACCTCTTTCCTAAAAACATCAGGTATGGTATTTGTCAAAGGCTATTCTCTAAACAGTTACAAGGTAGCTTTCAATCGTATGGGATCTGCTATTTTCAATACTATTCGTATCCCTTTGATTGCCTTAGTCCTAGTTGTCCTTTTCGCAACATTTATCTCCTACCTAGCTGTTAGAAAACGGAATTTGTTTACAAACTTAATTGACAGCCTCAGTATGGTCCCTTATATTGTACCAGGAACCGTTCTAGGGATTGCCTTCATTTCTTCCTTCAATACTGGCCTATTTGGAAGTGGATTTCTTATGATTACAGGAACTGCTTTCATCTTGATTATGTCCCTATCTGTCAGAAGATTACCTTATACTATTCGCTCATCTGTTGCTAGCTTGCAACAAATAGCCCCAAGTATTGAAGAAGCCGCTGAAAGCTTAGGAAGTAGTCGTCTCAATACCTTTGCTAAGATTACAACTCCAATGATGCTATCTGGTATCATTTCTGGAGCCATCCTATCTTGGGTCACAATGATTTCAGAACTCTCTACTTCTATCCTCCTCTACAATGTCAAAACAAGAACAATGACTGTAGCCATTTATACAGAGGTTCTCAGAGGAAATTACGGTGTAGCCGCAGCCTTGTCAACTATCTTGACTATTCTAACAGTAGCTTCCTTGCTCTTGTTTATGAAAATCTCTAAAAGCAATAGCATTACACTTTAGTTTTCCCCATCAAAAACAGCCGAAAGGATTACCCTCGGCTGTTTTTTCTTGTCTTGATATTCTTATCAAATCCCTAGTTCAGAGCAAGCAAGTCTAGACTGATTAAATAGAGGATTCCTCCATCTTCTCACGTCCTAGTTCTCGGTAACTACGGTCGCCGACAACTTCTACGCTAAACTGGCCGTCCTCATATTCAAGGATCGTTACGCTACCATTATCTAGCCCATGAGGATGCATGCCATTGATCAGATAAACAATGGTTCCAATGGTCATTCCGTGGCTGACAACGAGGGCATTGCCCCCACCTTGTTCTTCCATTTCTTTGGCAATCGCTTCAAAGCCTTCCTTAATTCGGCCACTGAGTTTTTCCCATCCTTCAGCCCAACCAGCTGTGTCAACCTCTACCAAGCCCTCAGCCAGTTCAGCATAAGACAATTGGTGAACATGGTCCACATTAAAGATACGAGGAATAATACCCATAAAAAGATCGCCATCGTAAGCTCCATCAAAACTTCCAAAACACCATTCTCTGATACGCTTGTCCATGCGATAAGGGATTTTCCCCTGCAAGCCAAGTTTTTCAAGAATGATTCCCATTGTCTGAATGGTGCGCCCAGAATCACTGGAATAAGCGCGCTCAAACTGTAGACCAGATTCTCGCAAACCAATCCCTAATTCTTGAATCCCTCGCTCACCTTCAGCCGTTAAGGGAGTATCGCTCCAGCCTTGCGCGCGACCAATCACATGGTCTTGCCATGACGTACCAAATACAATCGTACTTTTACCATTTTTCGTCCTCCGTTTGCTTCTATTATATCATGGATGATAAAACAAAAGCCACCCATACAGGCGACTTTTGCAGGAGATTATTATGAAAAAGTTTAGGAGTTCTATTAAATAAAGATATTAGATGAAAATCAAATTCAAACTAAATCAGTGTTATCTGTTTCAAATAATATTAGGAGGTCTTTATTTAATGATTATAGTATACACAGCTAATCTTAAATAGAACTTAAAATTTCTCCTATTTTCTTAATTTTTAAAACTATGAATTGGTGCTGGGATTTGTCCTCCACGAGAGATGAAATCAACAGACGAAGCTCCATTGACTTTCATAACAGGTGCAGTTCCTAATAGGCCACCAAACTCAATCATATCGCCTTCTTTTCCTTTTGGAATGATACGAACAGCTGTTGTTTTCATGTTAATGACACCAATTGCAGCCTCATCCGCAATCATAGCCGCAATGGTTTCAGCAGGTGTATCTTCTGGAATGGCAATCATATCCAAACCAACAGAACAGATAGCCGTCATGGCTTCTAGTTTTTCCAAATTAAGAGAGCCATTTTGCACTGCCGCAATCATACCCTCATCCTCAGAAACAGGGATAAAGGCACCAGACAAACCACCAACTTGGTTGCAGGCCATCACTCCACCCTTCTTAACTTGGTCATTCAAGAGAGCCAAGGCAGCCGTCGTTCCGTGTGTTCCAACTGTCTCTAGCCCCATTTCCTCAAGGACACGTGCCACAGAGTCTCCAACTGCAGGAGTTGGCGCCAAACTCAAGTCCACAATACCAAATTCCACACCCAGTCTTTCACTAGCCATCTGACCAACTAATTGACCGATACGAGTGATTTTGAAGGCAGTCTTCTTAACTGTTTCGGCTACTACATCAAAGCTCTGTCCACGAACTTTTTCCAAAGCACGTTTCACCACACCAGGACCGGAAACTCCGACATTGATGATAACATCTGCTTCTCCAACACCATGGAAGGCACCCGCCATAAATGGATTGTCCTCAACAGCATTAGCGAATACAACCAACTTAGCTGCCCCCATATCAGATAGAGTTGCCGTTTCCTTGATAACACGTCCCATATCTGCGACAGCCGTCATATTGATACCAGACTTGGTTGAGCCGATATTGACTGACGAGCATACCTTGTCCGTTTCAGCCAAAGCACGAGGAATAGAATTGATGAGAATCTCATCTCCCTTTTGATAACCTTTTTGTACCAAGGCAGAGAAACCACCAATAAAGTCCACTCCAATCTCTTTCGCAGCCTTATCAAGCGCTTTTGCCAGAACCACGTAGTCCGTCGCATCTGTCGCTGCTCCAATCAGAGAAATAGGAGTCACCGATACACGCTTATTAACGATAGGGATTCCCAACTCAGCCGCAATTTCATCACCAACAGCCACTAAATTAGCGGCCTTGCTCGTAATCTTTCGATAAATTTTCTCTGCAGCACGATTGATATCTGGATCGATACAGTCCAGAAGGGAAATCCCCATGGTAATAGTTCTGATATCGAAGTTTTGCTCCTCAATCATAGCAATGGTTTCAGTAACTTGTCTAATATCCATGATAACCTCCTAGATATTATACATAGCTTCGAAAATCGCTGCACTCTGAATATTGATTTTCACATTCAAAGTTTGCCCAAAAGCTTCAAATTCATTACGAAGATAGGTAAAATCTTGCTTTTCATCACTAGAGACGACAGCCATCATCGTAAAATATTCATCCAAAACAGTTTGAGAAGATATCATCAATGTTCAAACCCAATTCTGCAATTTTACTAGAAACACCTGCAACAATTCCAGATTTATCTTTACCAACAACAGTTATAATCGCTTTCATAAGCAAACTCCAATTCTTCTTTTAATAGGAAACCTGAACATTAAACAGGATTCTTTTCAATTAGTATAGCATAATTCTAACGAAAATACTCAAAAACGCCTGCTTACGAAGTTGTTCTTAAAAAAAACAATTTCGTAAACAAGCGTCTACTATCCCAACTTATGATGAGTGTTCCCGCTAGGACCGAAATCCTAGCGGTAGACCAGAGCTAGACTAAGAGCACAAGACTCCATCATCATAACACTCAACAAAATTGATGATTTTATACTAATTCGATGATCGCCATTGGTGCTGCATCACCACGACGTGGTTCAGTTTTAAGGATACGAGTGTATCCACCGTTACGTTCAGCATAACGAGGTGCGATTTCTGAGAACAATTTTTGAAGTGCTGTAGTAGAAGTGTACTTGTCAGTTGCTTCATCATAGTTTTCAGATGCGATTTCATTACGTACGAAAGCAGCTGCTTGACGACGTGCATGCAAATCACCACGTTTACCTAGAGTAATCATTTTTTCAACAGTTTTACGGATTTCTTTAGCACGAGCTTCAGTTGTCACGATTGATTCGTTGATCAAAAGGTCAGTTGTCAAATCGCGAAGCATTGCTTTACGTTGTGAGCTAGTGCGTCGTTTACGGTAAGCCATGTATTCCTCCTTTATTTATCTTTTAATCCAAGACCCAAATCAATGAGTTTGAGTTTCACTTCTTCCAAACTCTTGCGTCCAAGATTTCGTACTTTCATCATCTCTGCTTCAGATTTTTCTGTCAAATCATGCACAGTATTGATACCGGCACGTTTCAAACAGTTGTATGAACGCACAGACAAGTCCAGTTCCTCAATCGTACGATCCAAAATACGGTCGTCAGATTCAGTATCAGCTTCTTTCATCACTTCAGTTGACTTAGCAATCTCAGTAAGATTTGTAAACAAATCAAGATGTTCTGTCAAAATACGTGCTGAAAGCCCTAAAGCATCTTCTGGAATAATTGTTCCATTTGTCAAGATTTCAAGGGTTAATTTGTCAAATCCATCATTGCTACCTACACGAGCAGGTTCCACTTGATAGTTGACTTTTGTAACTGGTGTATAAATAGAATCTACAGCAAGTGTTCCAACTGGTGCATTATCTTTTTTATTTTCATCAGCAGGTACATATCCACGACCACTGTTAACAGTCATAGTCGCTTTTAGGGAAGAACCTTCACCGATTGTAAAGAGATAATGATCTGGATTTACAATTTCAATATCGCTATCTGTCAAAATGTCACCAGCTGTTACTTCAGCAGGACCTTCAACATCCAGTTCGATGATTTTTTCGTCTTCAACGTACGATTTCACTGCAATTCCTTTAATGTTCAGAATGATTTGCATCACGTCTTCACGAACACCTGGAACTGTGTCAAACTCATGTAACACACCATCAATGTTGATAGATGTCACAGCTGCTCCTGGTAGAGAAGCTAGAAGTACACGACGAAGAGAGTTACCAAGAGTTGTACCGTAGCCACGTTCAAGTGGTTCGATTACAAACTTGCCATAATCTTTATTTTCATCAATTTTTGTTATATTTGGTTTTTCAAACTCGATCATTTAGTTACTCCCTCTTAAACGAAAAGCAGTGTAATGCGATGATTATACACGGCGACGTTTTGGAGGACGAGCACCATTGTGTGGCACTGGAGTCACATCACGAATTGCTGTTACTTCAAGACCAGCGGCAGCAAGCGCACGAATAGCTGACTCACGACCAGAACCTGGACCTTTTACAGTAACTTCAACTGATTTAAGACCGTGTTCTTGTGCAGATTTAGCAGCAGCTTCAGAAGCCATTTGAGCAGCGAATGGTGTAGATTTACGAGAACCTTTGAAACCAAGAGCACCAGCTGATGACCAAGCAATTGCATTACCATGCACATCAGTAATCATAACAATAGTGTTATTAAATGTAGCGTGAATATGAGCAATACCAGATTCGATATTTTTTTCACACGACGTTTACGTGTTGGTTTAGCCAAGACTTTTACCTCCTATATTATTTTTTCTTACCAGCAATCGCAACAGCTTTACCTTTACGAGTGCGAGCGTTGTTTTTAGTATTTTGTCCACGGACAGGAAGTCCACGACGGTGACGGATACCACGGTATGAACCGATTTCCATCAAACGTTTGATGTTCAAGTTTACTTCACGACGAAGGTCACCTTCAACTTTGATTGCATCCACTTCACGACGGATAGCATCTTCTTGATCTGATGTAAGATCACGTACACGAACATCTTCTGAGATTCCAGCAGCAGCCAAAATTTTCTTAGATGTTGCAAGTCCGATACCATAAACATAAGTCAATGAGATTACTACACGTTTGTCATTTGGAATGTCAACTCCAGCAATACGAGCCATGTTTTCTCCTTTCTATCTTATCCTTGACGTTGTTTGTGTTTTGGATTTGCTGGGCAAATTACCATAACACGACCATTACGACGAATAACTTTACAGTATTCGCAAATTGGTTTGACCGATGGTCTTACTTTCATTTCTTATCCCTCCAAGTTTTTCGATTATTTAAAGCGGTAAGTGATACGTCCACGTGTCAAGTCATATGGACTCATTTCGACAGTAACACGATCTCCCGCTAAAATACGAATATAGTTTTTACGAATTTTACCAGAAACTGTTGCTAAAATCTGATGTCCATTTTCAAGTTCAACCGTAAACATTGCATTCGGCATTGTATCAACTACTTTGCCTTCAACTTCAATCACATCGTCTTTTGCCACGCAAAAGCACCTCCATAAATTTCGATTCGATGCCTCTAGACACAGAGACAACAATTATAAGTCAGACTATCTCAGTATAACATTTGTAGCGGATTTTTGCAAGTGTGAAAAACGCTTTATTTCAAATTTGTCAATACTTTTTCGATATCTGAGAAGACATCATTGATATCTTGATTACCTTCGATGTCATGAACCAAACCTTTGGCACGGTAGTGAGCAATGATTGGTTCCCCTTGAGCAATATTCACATCCAAACGACGTTTGACTGTCTCAGGCTTATCATCTTCACGTTGGTAGTAATCTTCTTCTTTATAGTCAACTGGTGGGTTAAAGACCTTGTGGAAAGTTTCTCCATACGCGGTGGATGATACGGCCACTCAAACGTTCCAAGAGGCTGTCTGGATTCACTTCGATGTTGATAACACCTTCCAGTTCGATGCCAAGTTCAGCCAATGTTTTGTCCAAGGCATGAGCTTGTTCGATTGTACGTGGGTAACCATCCAATAAGAATCCTGTTTCTTTAATATCATCTTGTGAAAGACGTTCTTTTACGATTCCATTTGTAACTTCATCAGGAACCAATTCACCCTTGTCAATGTATGACTTAGCAAGAACACCCATTTCAGTTTGATTTGCTATTGCAGCGCGGAACATATCACCTGTTGAGATATGTGCAACATGGAATTGTTCTACGATTTTTGCTGCTTGAGTTCCCTTACCTGCACCAGGTAAGCCCATAATCAAAAGATTCATGATCTGATCTCCTTATTTTATTTTTAAATAGAAGCAAAAAGTCTTTTCACCCCTATTTAAAAACAAAATAGAAGAGGGGAGACCAAACTCTCACTAATGTTAGAGTTAAACCTCCAATTCATATCTCAGCATTTACTGCTTCATACTCAATGAAAATCAAAGAGCAAACTAGGAAGCTAGCCGCAGGTTGCTCAAAGCACTGCTTTGAGGTTGCAGATAAAGCTGACGTGGTTTGAAGAGATTTTCGAAGATATCAGTAAATACTTTTATTCTGTTCTATCCATGAAACCAACATACTTACGTTTCAATAGGTAACCTTCCAATTGTTTGATTCCTTCGATACCTGTAGAGATAATGATCAAAAGACTTGTTCCACCAAAAGCAACAACATCAGAAAGACCAAATACATCTTTAGCTGCAATCGGCAAAATGGAAATCACACCAAGGAAGAGAGAACCAACCGTTGCAAGACGACGAAGAAGTTTAGACATATATTCTTCTGTACCTTTACCAGGACGAACTCCATGGATATAGGCACCGCTCTTTTGTAGGTTCTCTGCCGCTTTTTCAGGATTAATCTGTACAAACGTATAGAAGAATGTAAAGAGAATAATCAATAAAGCATACATAGCAATACCAGTTGGAGAAGTGTTGCCAACATCTCTTGTGCTGTTCTTACCCAAGCCCAATCATGACCTGTAGCGCTCAAAAACTGAAGAATAGCCGCAGGCGCTGCAGTAATGGAACTGGCAAAGATAACAGGGATAACTCCAGCAGGGTTTACCTTCAATGGAAGGTAAGAGCTAGATGGAGCACCTTGTGCAACCTTAGTATATTGGATTGGAATTTTGTATTCTGCTTGTTGAACATAAGTTGTAAAATAAATGATCAACAATACAGTAATAATCAAAATGATTACGAAAATGATAGATGAAGTGATACGGCTACTTGGGACGTTCACAAAGTAGTCCACATAGATGCCCTGAATCATCTCTGGAATTGAGGCAACAATCCCGGCAAAGATAATCATAGAAACACCATTTCCGTATCCCTTATCTGTAATTTGCTCTCCCAACCAAGTGACAATCATACTACCAGCTGTTAAGATGATACCAATCGTCAGAAAAACTTGGGAGTTAAGCAGTTTTAATCAATTGAGCTCCAGCCAAGGTATTAAAACCAGCTGTAATCCCGATAGATTGCACAAAGGCTAGACCAAGGGCAATATAACGAGTAGCTTGATTTCAATTTTCTTCGACCTACTTCCCCTTGTTTTCCCCACTCTACAAATTTCGGTAAAATATCCATTTGTAAGAGTTGGACAACGATAGAAGCAGTAATATAGGGACTAACTCCTAGGGCAAAAATCGAAAAGTTTTTTAGGGCATTCCCCGACACCAAGCTCAACATGTTTAAGAAGGATAATCCACTTAAAGCATTCAAGCTATTGGCATTCACACCAGGAACTGTAATGCTAGTTCCGATACGAAAGACCAAAACGATAAAAATTGTAAATAAAATTTTTGATCGAACCTGCTTGACTTTAAGAGCTTCTCTTAATAATTTAAAAAACATAGGTCACCTCTCTTAGATGACTTCTACTGAACCACCTTTAGCAGTGATAGCTTCTTCAGCTGATTTAGAGAATTTAGCTGCTTTCACAGTCAATTTCTTAATCAACTCACCGTTACCAAGAATTTTAATACCTGATTTTTCAGCTTTAACAATTCCTGCTTCGATAAGAACAACTGGAGTTACTTCAGCACCATCTTCAAAGACGTTCAATTGGTCAAGGTTCACAATTGCGTATTCTTTAGCGTTGATGTTAGTGAATCCACGTTTTGGAAGACGACGGAACAATGGAGTTTGTCCACCTTCAAAACCAAGGCGAACTCCGCCACCGCTACGAGCTTTTTGACCTTTTTGACCACGACCAGATGTTTTACCGTTACCTGATGAAGTACCACGACCAACGCGGTTACGTACTTTACGAGAACCTTCTGCAGGTTTCAATTCATGAAGTTTCATTTTTATTTTCTCCTCTTTTGTAAAATGCTAGCGCCGATAAGGGAGAAAAGGTTGTCTCCCCCATCAACTCGCCTATACGACGTCATCATAGATGACTATATCTAGTTTTAGGGGATGGTATAGTGCACATCCCCTAAAAATTCATTAGTTTACTTCTTCAACTGTTACCAAGTGAGATACTGCAGTGATCATACCACGGATAGCAGCGTTATCTTCTTTAATAACAGAGCTGTTCAATTTGCCAAGTCCAAGTGCTACAACAGTTTTACGTTGTGATGGAATGCGTCCGATTGGAGACTTAGTCAAAGTAATTTTAATTTGAGCCATTTTATCCCCTTTCTTATGCCAAATCAGAAACTGAAATACCACGAAGGGCAGCAACTTCTTCAGCGCGTTTCAATTGTTTCAAACCTTCAACAGTTGCACGAACAATGTTGATTGGAGTGTTAGAACCAAGTGATTTAGATGTAATATCTGCCACACCTGCCAATTCCACAACGGCACGAACTGCACCACCAGCGGCAACTCCAGAACCTTCTACAGCAGGTTTCAACAATACTTTAGCTCCACCGAATTCTGAAAGAACTTCGTGTGGGATTGTTGTTCCAACCATAGGAACTTCGATCAGTTTTTCTTAGCATCATCTACTGCTTTACGGATTGCTTCTGGAACTTCTTGAGCTTTACCAGTACCAAATCCTACGCGACCGTTGTGGTCACCAACAACAACAAGAGCTGCGAAACGAAGACGACGTCCACCTTTAACAACTTTTGTAACACGATTGACAGCAACTACGCGTTCTTCTAATTCAACTGCATTGTCTTTAAATGCCATTTTCTAGTGTCCTCCTATTAGAATTTCAATCCGTTTTCACGAGCTGCATCAGCCAAAGCTTTCACACGTCCGTGATATAGATATCCACCGCGGTCGAACACCACTTCTGAAATACCTTTAGCGTTTGCACGTTCTGCAACGAGTTTACCGACAGCAACAGCTTGTTCAGTTTTAGTTCCTTTTGAAACTTCTTTGTCAAGAGTTGAAGCACTTGCGAGCGTTACACCCGCTACGTCATCAATCACTTGAGCGTAGATGCCTGTATTAGAACGGAATACGTTCAAACGTGGGCGATCAGCAGTTCCAGAGAGTTTTCCGCGAACGCGACGGTGGCGTTTTTGGCGGAGTTTGTTTTTATCTGGTTTTGAAATCACAGTTTTCACCTCTTTAGTTTTAAATCGTGTGCTATGCACAAAGTTGGAAAATAGGTTGGTGGTTGAGAATCAACCACTCAACATTATTTACCTGTTTTACCTTCTTTACGGCGAACGAATTCACCAACGTAACGGATACCTTTACCTTTATATGGTTCTGGTGAACGAAGGCTACGTACGTAAGCAGCTGTTTGTCCAACTACTTCTTTTGAAATTCCGCTAACAACGATTGTTGTTGGGTTTGGAAGTTCAAAAGTAATTCCTTCTGGAGCTTCAACTTCGTCTGGATGAGATTTACCAACAGCCAAAACAAGTTTAGATCCTTGAAGTTGTGCACGGTAACCAACCCCGCGCATTTCAAGTTCTTTCTTGAATCCTTCTGATACACCAACAACCATGTTGTTCAAAAGGGCACGAGTAGTTCCGTGGATAGTTTTCATTTCTTTTGAATCGTTTGGACGGTGAAGGTTACTTCAGTACCTTCCACACGGATTTCAATATCTTTTGAGAACTCACGAGTAAGTTCTCCTTTAGGTCCTTTTACAGTTACAACGTTGTCATTGTTAGTGATTTCAACACCAGCAGGCAACACGATAACTTTATTACCAATACGTGACATGTTTATTTTCTCCTGTTAAATTGTCAGGCCAGAACGGCCAGTTTTCACGGGGTTCAGATACTTATTTAGTTCAAGAGCTGAACTGAACACGCTCTAACGAGCTTTGTATCTTGATTTGAGTTAGCTAAGAATTTGGTGAAAAAGATAAGTTTGTCTTGGAGCATCGCTCCTGCTACAAACTTTCTATTTTCACTTTGCATTCTTTTAACGCTCTCACATCATCAATTACCAAACGTAAGCGATAACCTCACCACCAACATTCTTTTGGCGTGCTTCTTTATCAGTAAGCAAACCTTCAGAAGTTGAAAGGATAGCAATTCCAAGTCCGTTAAGAACTTTTGGAAGGTCTTCACGTTTTTTGTAGACACGAAGTCCTGGTTTAGAAATACGTTTCAAGTTAGTGATAACTTTTTCACCGTTTGGTCCGTATTTAAGAAATACACGGATGATGCCTTGTTTGTCATCTTCGATGATTTCAACGTTTTTTACAAAACCTTCGCGTTTAAGGATTTCAGCAATCCCTTTTTTGATGTTTGATGCAGGTACTTCAAGTACTTCGTGTTTAGCTTGGTTAGCGTTACGAATACGAGTTAGGAAGTCTGCGATTGGGTCAGTCATAACCATTTTGTTTTTCTCCTCTTACTAGTAGTTTGCAAGTTGCACTTGCTAGTTAATACATGATACAAAGAGCGTAACAGCAAGAGCAAAAATAGGCAATTTGATGCAGGAGCGATGCTCCAAAGAAAATTGGTCTTTTTTTGCCAAAGCTGTAGCTCGTGTTCAAATTGGCTAGCCCAACTGAATAAACTCTGTGTGAAAAAGATAAACTTTCCTAGAAACCTCAGTTTCTTCGTCAAGTTTCCTATTTTCACTTAGAGTTTTGACGCCCTTGATATCTTAAATTACCAAGATGCTTTTGTTACACCAGGAATTTGACCTTTATGCGCAAGTTCGCGAAAAGCGATACGACTCAGACCAAATTTGCGGTAAACTGAATGTGGGCGCCCCGTAACTCTACAACGATTTTGTAAACGAGTCGGTGAGGCGTTGCGAGGTAATTTAGATAAACCTTCATAGTCCCCTGCTGCCTTTAATGCAGCACGTTTTTTGTCAACAATTTTTTGGCGTTTAGCCTCTCTAGCTACCATTGATTTTTTAGCCATTAGATTTACCTCCTATATTATTTTGCAAAAGGCATTCCAAGGCCTGTAAGCAATGCACGTGACTCTTCGTCAGTGTTAGCAGTTGTTACGATAACAATGTCAAGACCACGAGTTTTGTCAACGTCATCGAAGTTGATTTCTGGGAAAATCAGTTCTTTCACACCAAGTGTATAGTTTCCGCGTCCATCAAATGATTTTGTTGGAACACCGTGGAAGTCACGTACACGTGGAAGTGAAACTGAAACCAATTTATCCAAGAATTCGTACATCCGTTCACCACGAAGGGTAACTTTTGCACCGATCGCAACACCTTCACGAAGACGGAAGCCGGCGATTGATTTTTTAGCTTTAGTGATAAGTGGTTTTTGACCTGAGATAAGTGCCAATTCTTCAGCAGCTTTTTCAAGGCTTTTAGCGTTTGATACAGCTTCACCAACACCCATGTTCAAAACGATCTTATCTACTTTAGGCACAGCCATCACTGATGAGTAGTTGAATTGTTCTGTCAAAGCAGGAACTACTTCATTAAGATATTTTTCTTTTAAACGATTTGCCATTATACTTCTCCTTTCCTTCGTGATTAATCAAGCACTTCGCCTGATTTTTTGTTGTAGCGAACTTTTTTACCGTCTACAAATTTGTAACCAACACGACCAGCTACACCATTTTTGTCCAAAACTTGAACGTTTGATACATGGATAGCTGCTTCTTTCTCGATGATACCACCTTGAGGAAGCTCGTTAGTTGGACGTTGGTGTTTCTTAACGATGTTAACACCTTCAACGATAACTTTGTTTACTTTTGGAAGGGCAGTAAGGACAACAGCTTCTGTTCCCTTATCTTTACCAGCGATTACGCGAACTTTGTCGCCTTTTTTTACAAACATTAGGTTTCTCCTTGATTTTTCTTACGCCCATAAGGGCACCTAGCTTGAAGCTAGGGGACTAGTTTGTTTGTTTTTGCTCTTCGAAAATCAAAGCAATCCTTCGTCAGTTTCAACTCACCTAACTTAAGTTATGCTTTCGTTTTACTTCCTAGACTTGTTTTAATTTTCTTTGAGCAACCAATTAAAGTACTTCTGGAGCAAGTGACACGATCTTCATGAAGCCACCTTCACGCAATTCACGTGCAACTGGGCCAAAGATACGTGTTCCGCGAGGTTTTGTCTTCACGGATGATAACTGCTGCGTTTTCGTCAAATTTGATGTATGAACCATCAGCACGACGAGCACCTGATTTAGTACGAACGATAACTGCTTTAACAACGTCACCTTTTTTAACCGCACCACCAGGAGTAGCTTGTTTTACAGATGCCACGATAACATCACCGATGTTTGCAAATTTACGTCCTGAACCACCAAGAACTTTGATAGTCAAGATTTCGCGAGCACCGCTGTTGTCTGCGACTTTCAAACGAGTTTCTGTTTGAATCATTTCAGTTTTCTCCTTTCAGGTTTGATTAGATGATGACCGCTTCTTCAACAACTTCTACAAGACGGAAACGTTTTGTAGCTGAAAGCGGACGAGTTTCCATGATACGTACGATATCGCCTTCTTTGGCAACATTGTTTTCATCATGAGCTTTGTATTTTTTAGAGTAGTTAATACGTTTACCATAGACTGGGTGGTTACGTTTTGTTTCAACTACAACTGTGATTGTCTTGTCCATTTTGTCAGATACAACACGTCCAACAAGAACTTTACGATTATTGCGTTCCATTGAAATTTCTCCTTCCCTAGTCTATTATTTCGCTTCAGATTGAACTGTTTTGATACGAGCGATTTGTTTTTTAACTTCTTTCAAGCGAGCTGTTTGTTCCAATTGACCAGTAGCAGCTTGGAAACGAAGTTCAAACAATTCTTTTTTCAATTCGTTTTCGCGCTTCGCGAGTTCTTCTTGAGAAAGACCACGAAGTTCTTTAACAAATTCTTTTACTTCATTAAGTTTCATGCCTTCTCCTTATTCTGCTTCACGTTTTACGAATTTACATTTAACTGGCAATTTGTGGCTAGCAAGACGAAGCGCTTCGCGAGCGATCTCTTCAGATACACCAGCGATTTCGAACATCACTTTACCACGTTTAACTGGTGCTACCCAACCTTCAGGTGCCCCTTTACCAGATCCCATACGCACACCGATAGCTTTAGCAGTGTATGATTTGTGTGGGAAGATTTTAATCCAAACTTTACCACCACGTTTCATGTAACGAGTCATGGCGATACGAGCAGCTTCGATTTGGCGGTTAGTGATCCAGTGGCTAGTTGTAGCTTGAAGACCGTATTCACCGAATGCTACTTCTTTTCCACCTTTTGCTTCACCGCGCATTTTTCCACGGAATTCACGACGGTGTTTAACACGTTTAGGTACTAACATTGGTTATTTACCTCCTTTAGTGTTTTTGCGAGCTGGAAGAACTTCACCACGGTAGATCCATACTTTAACACCAAGTTTACCGTATGTAGTATCTGCTTCTTCCCAAGCGTAATCGATATCTGCACGAAGTGTGTGAAGTGGAACAGTTCCTTCAGAGTATCCTTCAGCACGGGCGATATCTGCACCGTTCAAACGACCTGATACTTGAGTTTTGATTCCTTTAGCTCCAGCACGCATTGCACGTTGGATTGCTTGTTTTTGTGCACGACGGAAAGCAACACGTTGCTCCAATTGACGAGCAATTCCTTCACCTACAAGGTGAGCATCCAAATCAGGTTGTTTGATTTCGATGATGTTGATGTGTACTTGTTTTCCAGTCAATTTGTTAAGTTTTGCACGGAGTGCATCAACGTTAGCACCACCTTTACCGATAACCATACCTGGTTTAGCAGTGTGAAGTGAAACGTTAACTTTGTTTACTGCGCGTTCGATTTCGATAGTTGAAACTGCTGCGTCAGCAAGTTCTTTTTGAACGAATTTACGGATTGCAAGATCTTCATGAAGGTAATCCGCGTATTCTTTTTCAGCATACCATTTGGCATCCCAATCACGGATGATGCCGACACGCATACCAATTGGATGTACTTTTTGACCCACGATTTTACCTCCTTATTTTTCTGCAACAGCTACAGTGATGTGAGCTGTACGTTTGTTGATTGGTGAAGCTGAACCTTTCGCACGTGGACGGAAACGTTTCATAGTTGGTCCTTCGTTTGCGAATGCTTCAGATACTACCAAGTTAGCTTTATCCAAACCAAAGTTGTTTTCAGCGTTAGCTACAGCTGAGTTCAAAACTTTCAAGATGATTTCAGCAGCTTTGTTTGGAGTGAATGTCAAGATTGCGATTGCATCGGCTACGCTTTTACCACGGATGTTATCAAGAACAAGACGTGATTTACGAGGTGAAACACGTACTGTACGAGCCATTGCTTTAGCTGAAGTAATTTCTGCCATTTATGTTCTCCTTATTTTCTACGTGTTTTCTTGTCGTCTGCAGCGTGACCTTTGTAAGTACGAGTTGGTGCAAATTCACCAAGTTTGTGACCTACCATGTCTTCTTGGATGTAAACAGGTACGTGTTTACGTCCGTCATAAACCGCAATAGTGTAACCAATGAAACTTGGGAAGATCGTTGAACGACGTGACCAAGTTTTAATAACTTTTTTCTTTTCGTCGTTAGCTTGAGCTTCAACTTTTTTCATCAAATGCTCATCGACGAAAGGTCCTTTTTTAAGACTGCGTCCCATTTTTATATTTTCTCCTTTAAATGTTGTACCACAGCGGCTTGCGCTCACATGGAGCGCTACCGAGCTGGCGGATTTACTAGTTGCTTAGGCGACTAGTTTAATATTATTTCTCGTTGCGACGACGAACGATAAGTTTGTCAGATTTCGCTTTCTTGTTACGAGTTTTAAGACCAAGAGCAGGTTTGCCCCATGGAGTAGATGGTGCTTTACGACCAACTGGTGCTTTACCTTCACCACCACCGTGTGGGTGATCGTTAGGGTTCATTACAGAACCACGAACTGTTGGGCGGATACCTTTCCAACGGCTACGTCCTGCTTTACCAAGGTTTACAAGTCCGTGTTGTTCGTTTCCGACAACACCAACTGTAGCACGGCAAGTTCCAAGAATCATACGAACTTCACCTGATTGAAGACGAACAAGAACGTATTTACCTTCAGAACCCAATACTTGAGCAGATGCACCAGCAGCACGTACCAATTCACCACCACGACCAGGTTTCAACTCGATGTTGTGGATCAAAGTACCAACTGGGATGTTAGCAAGTGGAAGAGCGTTTCCGACTTTGATATCTGCTTCTGGACCTGAAACGATACGTTGACCTACTTCAAGACCTTTTGGAGCGATGATGTATGCTTTCACACCGTCAGTGTAGTGTACAAGAGCGATGTTTGCAGAACGGTTTGGATCGTACTCGATTGTTTTAACAACTGCTTCAACGTTGTCTTTGTTACGTTTGAAGTCAACCAAACGGTAGAAACGTTTGTGTCCACCACCTTGGTGACGAACTGTGATACGACCGTTGTTGTTACGACCAGCCTTGCTCTTCAATGCAACAAGCAATGATTTTTCAGGAGTGCTTGTTGTGATTTCAGCGAAATCCAAAGAAGTCATATTACGGCGACCGTTTGTTGTTGGTTTATAAACACGAATTCCCACGATATTTCCTCCTTAGATTATTCAGCTTCAGCAGCAAACAACTCGATTGCTTTAGAATCAGCTGTAAGTGTGATGATAGCTTTTTAGTTTTGTTAGTAAAACCAGTGTAACGTCCAACACGTTTAGCTTTTGGTTTTACGTTGATTGTGTTAACATTGCAACTTTAACACCTTCGAAAGCAGCTTCAACAGCTTGCTTAATCAAAAGTTTGTGTGCACGAGTGTCAACTTCAAATACATATTTTCCTGCTTCAAGTTGAGCCATTGAGCTTTCAGTGATGACAGGTTTTTTGATAACATCATACAAATTCATTATGCAAGAACCTCCTCGATTTTAGAGATAGCTGCTTGAGTAACAAGAAGTTTGTCACTATTTGCGATGTCAAGAACACTTGCAGTTGTAGCAGTCGCAACTTTCACGTTTGGAAGGTTACGAGCTGAAAGAGCTGCGAATTCGTTTCCTTCTTCAAGAATAACAAGGACTTTAGAATCGATGCTCAAAGCTGCAAGAACTTTTGCAAATTCAGCAGTTTTTGGAGCTGTAAATTCAAGAGAATCAACGGCTACAAATTTATTTTCAGCAACTTTTTTCTGAGTAAACAGATTTAAGCGCAAGGCGACGAACTTTTTGAGGAAGTTTGTACGCATAGCTACGTGGAGTTGGTCCGAAGACGATTCCACCACCACGCCATTGTGGAGAGCGGATAGAACCTTGACGAGCACGTCCAGTTCCTTTTTGACGCCATGGTTTGCGTCCGCCACCTGAAACAGCTGAGCGGTTTTTAACTGCGTGAGTTCCTTGACGAAGGCTTGCGCGTTGGCTGATGATTACATCAAACACAACAGATTGGTTTGGTTCGATACCAAATACTGCATCGTTAAGAACAACTTCGCCCGCTTGTTTACCAGTTTGGTCGAATAATGTTACATTTGCCATTTTGACTGTATTCCCCTTTCCTTATTATTTACCAGCTTTAACTGCTGACTTGATAGTGATAAGAGATTTCTTAGCACCTGGTACGTTACCTTTGATAAGGATAACGTTCTTTTCTGGAACAACTTGTACAACTTCAAGGTTTTGAATGTTACGCGGTCGCCACCCATACGTCCTGCAAGGTTTTTACCTTTAAATACGCGGTTAGGTGCAACAGGTCCCATAGAACCTGGACGACGGTGGTAACGAGAACCGTGAGCCATTGGTCCACGTGATTGTCCGTGGCGTTTGATAACACCTTGGAAACCTTTACCTTTAGAAGTACCAGTTACATCAACAACATCTCCAGCTGCGAATGTTTCAACTGTAATTTCAGCACCAACTTCCAAGCCTTCAACGTTTTTGAATTCACGAATGAAGCGCTTAGGAGCCGTGTTAGCTTTCGCTACATGTCCTTTAGCAGGTTTGTTGCTCAATACTTCGCGTTTGTCATCGAAACCAACTTGGATAGCGTTGTATCCGTCTGTTTCAACAGTTTTAACTTGAAGAACAACGTTTGGAGTTGCTTCAATAACTGTTACAGGGATCAATTCGCCAGCTTCAGTGAAGATTTGAGTCATTCCCACTTTTTTCCCTAAGATTCCTTTTGTCATGAGAAAATAGTTCCTTTTCTATATTTTTTATTCAAAAAGTTTTTAACGAGCGTTTTTTATGCTCAGATCTAAGATACAAAGGGCGTCAAACTCAAAGTGAAAATAGGAAACTGACGCAGTGTCTAGCAGACACTAGGAAGTTTATCTTTTTCACACCGAGTTTAGCCCGTGTTCAATTAGATTGAAACACCAGCCTCTGCTCTTTTATATTTTAGATTAAAGTTTAATTTCTACGTTTACACCACTTGGAAGATCCAATTTCATCAAAGCATCAACTGTTTTTTGAGTTGGGTTAACGATATCGATCAAACGTTTGTGTGTACGCATTTCAAATTGTTCGCGAGAGTCTTTGTATTTGTGAGTCGCACGAATAATTGTGTAGAGGCTACGTTCAGTTGGAAGTGGGATTGGACCCGCAACTTGTGCACCTGTACGAGTAGCTGATTCTACGATTTTTGCAGCCGCTGTGTCGAGCGTACGGTGTTCGTAAGCTTTCAAACGGATACGGATTTTTTTGTTTGCCATCTTTTTCTCCTTTTCGTCTATTTAAGATAATAGGCTAGCTCCACAAGAAAACCGACGCGGTGTTGCGTGGCAATGCAACCGAGCGTGTCGCAACCTCTTGCATCAAAACTAAGGCTGTAATTTACAGCACCATAATAGAATAACACAAAGCCCCTGCGATTGCAAGGGATTTGTTGCTGTTTTTTCGTTTTTTTGGGATGAAACTGTTTTCCTACTTTTTCTTTCTAAAATTAGGGATTTTCTTCCATATAAGTTAAGTCCTCTTGACATCAAATTTACCTTCTGATTGGTCCACTAGAATGTCCGCCCTTGACTCAGTTTCTTTATAGTATCGCAGATACTGCTCCCGTCTCATCTGATGGCTAGCCAATATAAAGGATGCATCGCGATTTCTCACAGTCGTATCTCTAGCTAGGCGCCGCCTTAATTCGGTCTCCTCATCCGTGTAGAAACAGATGGTTTTGTCAAAGAGTTCTTTGGGTAAAAAGCCAACAGACATCCCTTCGACAATCAGAATTGGCTTTGCTCCAGACAAGACCTCACTAGCCTTCCAAGGTTCTTCAATTGTTAAGACATCCATACCTGCCTGCATTGCGTGAATATCTCTCCGCAAACTCTCCAGTTCATGCGCCACTGGCAGACTGGCTGTCACCTTTTGATTCGGCGCGTCCTTGGGTACTACCAGATGGCGTCCTGAGGTGATATAAGGATCTGTCTCTAGCAAATTTACTGTAGTAGAATCTAAAGCTTGGTACAATTCCTGTGCAAAGGTTAATTTACCTGAAGCTCCATGACCGTATATTCCCAGTGTCCTGACTTTCCCCGTCTCGATCTCTGAGACTAGTTGGTCTACTAAGTCTTTTTTCTTCATTCTCTCTTCACCTGTTCATAGCTTTCTTTTCCGTCATTGAGCTTGTCCCAAATCACTACTTGCCCACTTTTGAGCGATTTTTGCACATCGATAATTCGTTGGTTAGACGAACCTCGAAACTGGAGCATAAGATTTCTCTTAGTTCGATCATATCTTCCATCGACAAGAAGGTCAATCAGTGACAAGAGTTCCAGTTTATCTGGAGTTTCCAACATCATTTCTTCCCAAGTGTAGCCGGTCCAGGACCAGATGTCCTTGTCTGGCAATTCCTTCCGAATCCGCTTAACAAGTGGCAAGAGAATCCCAGTATTAAGAAAAGGCTCCCCTCCCAGCAAAGTCAAACCTTGAACATAAGGTTGAGCAAGATCTGCCATAATCTGCTCTTCTAATTCTGCTGTATAGGGAATACCAGCATTAAAAGACCAAGTCGCAACATTATAACATCCCTCGCAGTGAAACATACAGCCTGATACATAGAGAGAGTTGCGCACGCCTTCGCCGTCCACAAAGTTAAAGGCCTTGTAGTCAATGATACGACCTTGACTAAGTTCCTCGCTTTTCCATTCTTGTGGTTTTGGATTATTCATTCGCTACCTCTATCCAATAACGCTCGACTCCATTGCGAGCATCCTCAAATATTCCACCATTTGCTAGAATGACTGCTCTGCTAGCAGGATTATTCACACTACAGGTCACCAGAGCTTTCTTGATGTTCTTTTCCTTAGCAACTTGCAAGCCCTGACGGAGAGTCTCTTTTGCATAACCTTTGCCTCTTTCTGATGGACGGATGGAGTAGCCAATGTGGCCAGCATAATTCAGTAACCCCTCATTCAGTCTCAATCGCAGATTCAAAAATCCTAGAGCACAACCTGATTCACCAAACAATACGAACTGTATCGATGGAACGCGATTTTCAGGTAGCCATATTCCCATTTCTTTATTACGGTTACCTTCTAGCCACTCCTCGTAAGAAAAATCCTCAACATCCCCAAAGCCCCTCATCATGGACTGATTGACTCTTTTCAAACTCTGCCATCATGTCTAAAACAGCTTCTCTATCTACTATTGTCGGTCTGCGTAATTCCATCCTTACCTCCCACTATGAGAAAAGCGAGAGCTGACTCTCATACTCTTCGAAAATCTCTTCAAACCACGTCAGCGTCGCCTTACCGTAGTACGGTTACTGACTTCGTCAGTTCTATCCACAACCTCAAAACAGTGTTTTGAGCAACCTGCGGCTAGCTTCCTAGTTTGCTCTTTGATTTTCATTGAGTATCACTTTTATTTTTTCTTGTTCTTGCTTAAAAATTGTTCTTTGAGGTTGAGCAAGCGTTCTTTTTTACCAGCTCCACCTTTAGAGTGTTTCTCGTGATAACGGGTCACTTGTGCGCGCCCCTTATCATCTAATTGATATTTTCCCATTTCATTTCTTTCTAATTTGTTACTTGATGGCCAGCTATTTTAATCGTTGAACCATTCATATGCTTGACACGCGCAGCGATTTCCTTGTGACGGCCGTTGACCATAGGTCTTGCTTGAGGATTACCTAGATAGCCACAAGTCCGTTTAACAACATCTACGGTTTTAGGGTCACTGTTGCCACAGTTAGGACAAGCAAAGCCCCTCTCAGTTGCTTCAAAATCCCCTTCAAAGTCACACTTGTAGCAACGGTCAATTGGTGTATTGGTCCCTAGATAACCTACACGATCATAAGCATAATCCCAGACAGCTTCCAAGGCTTTTGGATTTTGCTGGAGGACTGGATACTCACAGTAATGGATGAAACCACCTGACGCACCTGCTTCTGGATAGACTTTCTCAAAGTCTAATTTTTCAAACGGTGTTGGATTTTTACGAACATCGTAGTGGAAAGAATTGGTGTAGTATTCCTTATCTGTAATATCAGGAATAGAACCAAACTTCTCTGTATCTAGTCGGCAGAAACGGTCTATCAAACTTTCAGACGGTGTTGAGTAGATAGAGAAATGGTATCCATATTGGTCAGACCACTCTTCTACACGGCGTTTCATATCACGAATGATATCCAGCGTGAATTCCTTGGCTTCTGGATTGTGTTCCCAGCTATTTCCAAAGAAGACGGTAGCCACTTCGTACAAACCGATGTAACCCAGCGAAACGGTTGCGCGACGATTCTTAAAGAGCTGGTCAACACTTTCTTCTTTACCTAGACGATGGCCAAAAGCACCGTATTGATAAAGGATAGGAGCATTGGCTGGCGTCGCTTCTTTAGTGCGTTCGACACGGTAAACCAGAGCATCTTCAGCGATATTCATTCGCTCGTTGAAGATTTCCCAGAACTTATTCATGTCGCCCTCAGACTCAAGAGCAATACGAGGTAGGTTAACTGTCACAACACCAAGGTTCATGCGACCTGAATTGACTTCTACACCATTTTCATCCTTCCATCCTTGAAGGAAGGAGCGGCAACCCATAGGAACCTTGAAAGAACCTGTCAACTCGATAATCTTATCGTAAGACAAGACATCTGGGTACATCCGCTTGGTTGCACACTCAAGAGCCAACTGCTTAATGTCGTAGTTGGGAGTCCCTTCTTCTAAGTTGAGTCCTCTTTTAAGCGTGAAGATAAGTTTAGGGAAGATAGCTGTGCGGTGTTCTGAACCAAGTCCCTTGATTCGGATGTTCAAGATAGCTTTTTGAATTTCCCGCTCAAAACGATTGGTTCCTAGACCAAAACCGAGCGAAGTAAAAGGTGTTTGTCCATTTGAAGTGAAGAGGGTGTTGATTTCATACTCAAGAGATTGCATGGCATCGTAGATGTCCTTTTGCGTTTTCTTCCAAGCGTAATCTTCCCGTTTTTCAGGCAAGACCCACTCTTCTGCATCTTTGAGATGTTTTTGATAGTTCTTCTCTGCATAAGGCGCCAGGATTTCATCGATACGGTCAGCTGAACAGCCACCGTACTGGCTAGAAGCAACGTTGGCGATGATTTGAGAAATCTGTGCTGTCGCAGTCTGGATAGACTTGGGACTTTCTACCTCTGCATTTCCAATCTTAAAACCATTTTCCAACATCCCCTTGAAATCAATCAAACAGCAGTTGGTCATAGGGGTATAGGGACTGTAGTCCAAATCGTGATAGTGAATATCCCCCTTTTGGTGGGCATTGCCTACGTGCTTGGGAAGCATTTGCAGTCCGATTGATTTCCCAACAATGCCTGCTGTCAAATCACGCTGGGTATTAAAGACATCGCTGTCTTTATTGGCATTTTCATTGACAACTGCCTGATTTTTATTAAGAAGCTTATGAATACTAAAGTTGATATCTGTAGCTTTTGATCGCTCAAAATCCCTCTGCGTCCGATAAGTAATATACTCCTCAGCCAGCGCATATTCTTTGGCTTCAAGGAGTTCATGTTCTACGATATTTTGAATTTCATAAATCTTCACTCCCTTTGGAAAGCGACTATGAATTTCTGTGACAATTCGCTCGGTCAGAGCATTGAGGCGTTTTTCGACCAAGGGTGTCACATCCATAACCTTGTCTGCCGCCTTGTGGAGAGTCTTGTCAATCTTGTCCACATCAAATACAACACGTCTCCCATCTCGTTTCTCGACGAAGAGAGTTGGCAAAATTGTAATTTTTTCTTCTAGTGCAATCATATGCATGCTCTTTTCTAAAATGTTCTTTCTAAAAAGTATTATACCACTCTAAAAAGAAAAATCAATATCTTGTGTTAAAAATCCTAAAATTTTTAAAAATACACAAGATATTGATTTGGTTATTTGATTTTATAGACTTTAAACTCTGAGTAATCTGTCTTTACTGGTTGATAATTTTCTTTTAAGAGTGTTTCTACTTCAGACCAGACTGGCACCTTGTCATTTACCACAATCACCTTGGGTTGTTTTTCTTTCAAGTCATTGAGTAGCTTATTAGTATTTTCCTCAGTTGCTGTATAGTGCACGGGAGACAAAATCACCGATGGCGACAAGCGCTCACTCTTACGATAAAGAGTCGCAGTATCATCCCATGCATAGATAGCATCTTCCGTATTTGTCTCCTCTTTTACCAAATCAGCAAGACGATTACGTTCTTGATAAGGTACCGGATAAAGGACTAACTTCATCAAAAAAGGAATAGACAAAAGATAGACAAGCCCTAAAACTGGCAGATATAGATTTCCTTTGAAGAAACGACTCCATAGACTAACTGGCGTTTCTCTTCGTCTTCGTCTAACACTACGCCCCCTCTGTTGACTCTTAATATTGGTTACCAATAAAAGTAGAAAAACAGGAAAGACGACCATCAAACAGGAAGCGTGCAGAGGCTCCTGTGAAAAGAAAAGTAAAATCAAACCTAAAATTGTCACAAGACTTGCAGGAACCGAAATGACGTATAGTTTAGAGGGTTTGGATTGAAAGAGACCTAAAAAGATACAAACCACAAATCCCAAACCAAGGGACAACAAGCCATAAAAAGCCATATTCTCTAAAATTTTAGAAGTGAAATCAAAGCGAATACTGTCAATGGGATAGCGAATACCACTAATAGCATCCCCAAAACTTCCTGTTGCAACACTATAGTAGGCAGTTGGATAAAAGACAAGTGAAAAACCTAAAGCCACTGCAAGAAACTGATAAAACCCATGCACAAAGCGTCTATGCCCAAGGTTAAAGACCAACAAGCCTAAACTCACTACAGCAATAAACAGGAGCGATGATAAGGGAGCAAAGAAAAATCCGCCTGCCAAAGCTAGCCCAATCCGTACAAATCCCTTATCATGGTTTGGATTACTTAGATAAGCCGCAACTAAACTAAAGGCTGCGAATAAGAAAAAGGAAGCGCTAAAAGAGTCGCATAGCCTCCACCAAAAGCAAGACCTGTAACTAGCATGTAAAAAATAGTCACCACTTGTCCAGCTTGGTCTCCTTGATTTGTCAAGGTGTCCGCTGATCTAAAAAGGAAAAATCCGCCTGCTACCAAGGCTAACCACTCAAAGATGGCAAAGAAAAATCCGCCCTGACTCACGTAAGTCAGCAAATAATAAAGCAAACCTTGACTTCCATAATAGTCGCTGTAAATCTTCCCTGTCTGATGAAGCGCCCAACCTGCATAAAAATCCTGCACTTCCTGTGCACTCATTAAGTCGAGTAATAGCGGTACTCCTAGAGTTATCCCCGTTACAAGCGTACTCCATAGTAAAATTTTCACCAAAGGAAGACGCCTTGATTCACGATGATGCGATTCTTGTTCGATTTGGTATTCTAGAGGTTCACGATTCTCCTGATGAACTTCTTCTACTCTACCATACACACTCATATCGTTTCTCCTATTCAATTTATCTGTCTTAGTATATCAAAAAGTCCTAGGATTGTCAGCTTGCGATGGCTGTTTGAGTGATTTTTTGCATAGTTTCACAAAGGTTTCAATTTCTCGAAATCGGTGTAAATGTGTCTGTTTAAATGTTATGATATAATCCAATTCTTTCTGAGTCAGCATCGTCCCTCCCTATATCTTTCTATTCGTAAAAAGCAAGAAAAAGAGGACTCGGTCATTTCCTAAGTCCTAGATTTCTTATAAGATTGGGGCGAATAACTGGGCGATTTCTTTTACAAGCTTTTGATACCAGCTCGTTTTGATAGAATGGGGATAAACTTCCTGAGAATCTGCAAATATATTTTGAAAATCTCGGGCGATTTCCATTATAGAAGGAGTTTTATAGAGTAAGACTGCATTTTCATAATGGTGTACCAAGCTTCGGTAGTCGAGATTGATTGTCCCCACCACCGCAAAATCTTCGTCTACCAACATCTGCTTGCTATGAATAAAACCTGGACTATACTCATAAATTCGAACACCAGCAGAAAGAAGGTCTGGATAAGCGCCTCTTGTGACTAACTGAATGAACTTCTTATCTGGTATGTAAGGGGTGACAATCCGAACATCAACTCCTCTCATAGCAGCATTTTTGATTGTCTCCGTTAAATCGTAGTCTATGATCAAATAAGGTGTCGTAATATAGACCGATTCCGTTGCTTGATTGATCAAACTCTGATAAACCTTTTTCCCTACCTGCGTTCGAAAAATTGGCTTTGGTCCACTTCCGTATGGAATGGTTAAACCGTCACTCGGGATAGAATGATTTTCTAAATGATATTGATCAAAATCACTAATCTCTCCTCGATTGATGTACCAAGTGGTCAAAAATAAGCGTGTCAGGGCTTTTACTGCTAGCCCGTCTAAGCGAATTCCACTATCCTTCCAATAACCAAATCTCTCGACGTGGTTAATGTACTCATCTGCCAGATTGACCCCACCAGTATAGGCTATCTGACCATCAACAATCAATATTTTTCTATGATCTCTGTTATTATAGGCCACTGTCAAACGAGGAATAACTTTATTGAATTTATGGGCCTCGATGCCTAGCTGACGAAGTCGATGTGCATAATCTCCTGTTAAAGTAGCCATACAGCCAATATCGTCATAGAGCAGTTTAACTTCAATGCCTTGAGCAACTTTTTGCTCCAAGATTTCTAAAATACGATTCCACATCAAACCTTCTTCTATAATGTAATATTCCAAGAAGATAAATTTCTCAGCCTTTTTGAGATCTTCTACCATCTTTTTCCACATAGCTTCTCCGTTAGGAAAAAATGTAGAGGCAGTTTGATCATAGACATCAGCATTGGTATCCATACTCAATAAGGACTTAATGACGCCATATGCCGCCTTGTCACTTTCTTTTAATTCCTCTTTTAGTAGCTGGCTATTTGCTTCTTGGAAATGCATGGAGCCTAGCTTCTTCAGTTGTTTGATTTCTTTTTTGGACAATCGCCTCTCACCAAACATCAGATAGAGCAAGGGGCCAAATACTGGCACAAAGGCTACTAATAACCAGGTTACCTTATTCTCAGGAGTCGTATTACGGTTGACTATCGAAATGATTGTGATGATACTCAGTAGAATGAGGACAGTAATCCATAAAATGGGGGCCATGCGCCCTAAATAAAGAAAGAGACCAAAAACCAGACAAAGTTCAAGTAGCATAATCGAAAGACTAAAGCCATACTTGGACATCAATAATTGAAATTTTCTATATTTCATATCCCCTCCTTGATATTTTGAATGCTAAAAACAAGTAATTGATACTAGTATAACTCAGGTATTCGACAGAAGGCAAGTATTTATGATTATTTTCTAAGCAAAAGTAAAAAGGCTGAAAAATCCAGCCCTTCCTACTTGCATAGTCTTATTTAGTTAAAACGATTTGGTCCGATGGGTCTCTATCCATATCGTCTACGACGATTTGATTACCGTTTACAGTGTAAATTTTGACATCATCACCAATAATCATGCGTTGATTTGCTGCATCAAATGTGACCTGTTTGACTTTCTGATCCCCGTCAGATTCGAGCTCAGTCCATGTACCAGTCGTTCCAGTTACCACTAAAGTGATACGGTCTCCGTCATCTTGGCCTGTATAAGTCCCATCAATATCAGTCGGTTGAGCCTCAGGTGCATTTTGTGAAGAACTTGTTGCTACCTGGTTTGTATTTTCTGTAGACGATGAAGCAGCAGGTTGTGATTGCTGAGTTTGTTATATTTGTGCTTGAGCTGCTGGTTGTTGAATCTGTTGAGCTCTTTGTGAACAAGCTACTACGAGACTAAGACTTGCTAGAGAAGCAAGAGAAAGTGTGAATCTTTTTAATTTCATGATGGATTTCCTTTCTACTACCAATTTAGAGAAATTTTCTCTAACCAGCAATTCCCCTAGTATAACAAGTTCAAAAAAGGTGGTCAATTTATCTGTTCATGCCCCAGCAGGTAGCCCCGTACTTCTGAGATAAAATAGAGAGACCCTGTAATGAATAACAAATCCTGAGCATCTGTTCTTTCTTCAAAATCGCTGATAAATTCTCGGTAAGAAGAAACTATATCGTAACCTGTCACATCCCTTTCGTCCAAAGCTCCCTGATAATCAAAGCCAGTTACCTTGAGTTCCACCTGAGGCAAATTCTCAGTCAGATAACCTAACATCCCTTGATAATCCTTCCGTTTCAAGGACCCAAAGAGGATTTGAGGACGATAGGCTTCCTGCTCTTTTTCTTTGATAAACTCAACCAAGCGAGTCAAGGCAGGGAGGTTATGAGCACCATCCAAGTAAATCTGTGGGCGAATACGCTCCAAGCGACCAGCCCAATGGGTCTGTTCCAAGGCCTTTCTTACAGCCTGTTCATCAATAGCTTCCTTTCTTTCTCCCATAAAAAGAAGAAAAGTTTGCAACGCCAAGGCCGCATTCTCCTGCTGATAGGCTCCTTCTAAGCCTATGTTCAGCTGTGAAAGATTTAGTAAAGAGCTTGAAAAATCACCATTCAGCACTGAAAAATCTTGACCTGCCTGATAAAGGTCAACAGCTAAAGATTCGGCTTTTTTCTGACAGACAAGTCTAGCTTCTGGAGGCAATTTCGCAATCACTGCCTTTTTACCAGCCTTGAAAATACCAGCTTTCTGCTCTGCAATTGCTTCTAGACTATCACCCAAGGTTTCTTGATGGTCAAGCCCAATGGAGCTGATGACAGCAATCTCTCCAGTTACCACATTGGTCGTGTCAAGTAAGCCGCCAATTCCCACTTCTAGTAAAACCAAATCCACTTCTTGCTCCCTAAAATAGAGAAAAGCAAGCAAGGTCAGCAACTCAAAAAAAGACAACTGGTCATGAGTTTGCAGAAGCGTTTTCTCCATCTCCTTGACCTGATTAGCCAAACGGATGAAGTCTGCATCAGCTATTGGTTGCCCGTTAATACAGATTCGATCATTGATGGATACGATATGAGGGGAGGTAAATGTTGCAACTTTTTTGCCATGCCCCATAAATAACTCCCTCATAAAAGCAATGGTAGAACCTTTCCCATTAGTCCCTGTTACGTGGATAATAGGGTAAGACTGCTCAGGATTTCCTAACAAATCCACCGCTTGTTGCATTCGGCTCAAGCCTGATCGAAAATTCAAACCAATCCGACTATAAAGCCATTCTCCTACTTCAAACATACACATCTCCTTGACAAAAGTCTAATCAATTATCTAGTAAAATTCCGTAGATAACAAAAAATGAGGTCAGGATTTTCGTCCCGACCTCTCACCTGGTTAGCTAATCACTAACAACTATGAATATTAACTTGGGCTAAAACATCCACTGGATGTTCCAACTCTTCTAATTTTCAGGAGTTGGGCTGATACAGTCTCCCAGACTGTATCACTCCTCCATAAAACTATTAAAGACTTCTTCAATCATGTTCCATTCGTCTTCTGAGTCTTCTGGGATTGGTTGCAATTCGCCTTCTGTTCCATCTTCGTTTTCGATGAATGAGTAAGCTTGGATTTCAACTTGTCCGTCTTCGTCTTCTTCTGCGTTAACTGGTACTAGAAGAACATAGTTTTTACCAAATTCTTCTTTTCCATCAATTGTCAAAAGGATTTCAAACAAGGTTTCATTTCCTTGCTCATCTACTAGTGTGATTAGTTCACGTTCTTCGTGGTCGTGGTTATGATCGTGTGACATATCCTCTCCTTTATATTAAAATTTTCTATCTAAATAATTTTGTAAAATCAGCTGAGCTGCTAACTTATCAATGACTTTCTTGCGCTTATTGCGACTGATATCTGCTTGTTCAATCAACATACGCTCAGCAGCCACTGTTGTCAAGCGTTCATCCTGATAGTCTACTGGTAAACCAAAAAACTCTTCTAGCTTTGCTCCGTAGGCTTGACTAGCTTCTACGCGCGGTCCGCTTGTATTGTTCATGTTTTTAGGCAGGCCCACTACAAATCGTTCCACCTTGTAAGTATCAACCAGCTCCTTAACGCGGTCAAAACCAAATTGGCCTTGCTCCTCATTGATTTGGATGATTTCAAGCCCTTGAGCTGTAAAACCGAGCGGATCGCTAATGGCCACCCCTACCGTTTTTGAACCGACGTCCAATCCCATAATTCTCATAGGTTATAGATCGACTCCTTGTCCTTTAAGGTAGTAGCGGACCAATTCCTCAACGATTTCATCACGCTCATACTTACGGATTTGATTTCGTGCATTATTATAACGAGGAACATAGGCAGGGTCTCCACTCAATACGTAACCTACGATTTGGTTGATTGGGTTGTAGCCCTTATCGTTCAACGAAGCATAGACATCAGTCAAAGTTTCGCTAATTTCTTTTTTATTGGAATCGTCCAATTTAAAACGTACTGTTTCTTCAGTAAATCCCATTCTAACACCCTCTTTCCTTAGAATAGTACCATTATAGCATAATTCCTTACCTTCTACAATTCAGGCAGTTTATTTATTTGGATTTTCTATTGTTCTGTCGCACCATTTGCCAATCTGTCTGAAATATATTTGCTTGGTTCATTCTTCAAAAGATTTTCTAAGCCAATATTCTTCAAATATTCTAACTGAGAAGCCTTCTTGACATCCAAAACTTGAAAATCAAAACCAGTCGTTGTTTGAAGTTCTGTTGCACTCAATAGTTTTGTTTCAAGCTTAAATCCTGCTAATTTACGAGCTTCTATGATGGAGTCGTCTTTCTCTTCCGCCTCGAGAAGAGCTTTTTGAGTTTCCTCCACTCCATGTTGGTCAATGTAGGTCTTCAGCTCATCTGAGACTGGACGCTTTTGTTGGATAGTTAGACTCAAAAAAATCTTGTCTTTGTAAGTAATGGTTTGGGTCTGCTGGCTACCATCATCTGACTTGGGCAAGACCAAAGTCTTGGTTACAACTGTATTCTTCTCAGCATTTTCAATAACTGGCAATGCCGACTGAAGCGTATCTTTTTCTGTTTTTGTAGCTGGTCCAGTTTCTTTTTTCTGTCCGCAACCAACCAGGACAAAAAGGAAAGCTAGACTAACAAGAACTATTTTTTTCATTTCTTTCTTCTTTCTTTTTGAAATTAAAATAGAATAAGACTGGGAATTGCTCCCAGCCTTGATGTTTATAGAGCTGCACGCAAACGTGCTTCTGCATTTTCTACATTACGGACAGAGCGTGGTAGGAAGGCACGAATATCGTCTTCCTTATAGCCAACTTGCAGACGTTTTTCATCTACAAGGATTGGGCTCTTTAAAATTCTAGGTGTTTCCATAATCAGATTGAGGACTTCGTTAACACTCAAATCTTCAATATCCACTCCAAGGGCTTTGGCATAGCGATTTTTAGATGAGACGATACTGGCTATTCCGTTATCTGTTTTGGTTAGAATATCCAGTAATTCTTCTCGCGTAATTCCTTCTTTACCAAGGTTTTGTTCTTTATAACTTAACTGGTGGGCATTAAGCCAGGTTTTTGCTTTTTTACAGCTAGTACAACTTGAGACTGTATAAATTTTAATCATGTACCTACCCCTTTCGCTACACGTTACTATCAGTTTAGTCTATTATACCATAAAAAACATCCGACTTGCGACCTATTTTTAATTTTTTTTGACTTTTTTCGTCATTTTCGTACTTTTTTCTTGACAAACAACTAAATGACTATCAACTCTTTTGGAGCTAGGGTCAATAATTCACAACCTGTCTCTGTAATCAGGATATCATCCTCGATACGAACGCCATATTTGCCTTCGATATAGATACCTGGTTCATCGGTCAAGGCCATACCTGACTTAATAGTTTCTGTAGAAGTTTGGCTAAAGTAAGGCTCTTCATGGATATCCAGTCCAATACCGTGTCCGATACCGTGGGTAAAGTAGTCACCATAGCCTGCCTCGATGATAATATCACGAGGAATTTTGTCAAAGTCACGGAAACCTAAGCCAGCCTTAGCCTGTTCAATCAAGGCTTGGTTAGCTTTTAGAACTGTATTGTAAATCTCTGCTTGCTCGTCGCTGACATGCCCCAGATAGATAGTCCGTGTCATATCACTGACATAGTGGTCGTAGAGGCAACCGAAGTCCATGGTAATAGCTTCTCCTAGCTCCACTGGTTTGTGCATAGGATGGGCATGGGGTTTGGAAGAGTTGATACCGCTAGCTAGGATAGTGTCAAAAGACAAGCCAGATGCTCCCAACTCACGCATACGGAAGTCAAGGAAGTTGGCTATTTCAATCTCTGTCTTTCCTGGTTTGATAAAGTCAAGCGCATCGCGGAAAGCTTGGTCTGAGATAGAACAAGCCTTACGAATAGCTGCAATCTCCGCTTCATCCTTAATCATTCGAAGACCTTCGACAAACTGAGTTTGTGGAAGCAAGTCAATTCCTTCAAAGGCGGCCTGCATACGGTGATAATAAGAGACTGAAATCTCATCTTCAAAACCGATTCGAGATAAGCCCATGTCCTTAACAATTCCTGTAATGACAGCCAATTCATCACGGTCAGCCACAATCTCAAAGCCACTGGTTTCTTGCTTAGCTGCAATGATATAGCGAGAGTCTGTCACCAAGACCTGACGGTCGCGGCTGATAAAGACTGTTCCGTTTGAGCCCCAAAAACCAGTCAAGTAGTAGACGTTTTTAAGATTATTGATGATGATACCATCTAGTTCTTTTTCTTGCATTTTAGCTAGAAATGCTTGTACGCGTTTATTCATGATGTAATTTTCCTTTCAAATAATGTCCTGTGTAGCTGGCTTCCTTGGCCGCTACTTCTTCTGGAGTTCCTGTTGCGATGATGGTTCCACCACCGACACCGCCCTCAGGTCCCAAGTCAATAATATGGTCTGCCGTCTTGATAACATCCAGATTGTGCTCAATGACAAGAACTGTATTGCCATCATCGACAAAGCGAGCTAAAACCTTGAGCAAGTGAGCGATATCCTCGGTATGGAGTCCTGTCGTCGGCTCATCCAGAATGTAGAAAGATTTTCCTGTCGATCGTTTGTGGAGTTCACTAGCCAGCTTCATACGCTGGGCTTCTCCCCCAGAAAGGGTGGTAGCTGGTTGCCCTAGCGTCACATAGCCCAGTCCCACATCCTTGATAGTCTGAAGTTTACGCTGAATTTTCGGAATGTGTTGGAAAAACTCCACCGCATCATTGACGGTCATATCCAAGACCTGCGAGATATTTTTTTCCTTGTAATGAACTTCTAGGGTTTCACTATTGTAGCGGGTTCCGTGGCATACTTCACAAGCCACATAAACATCTGGCAAGAAGTGCATCTCAATCTTGATGATCCCATCGCCTGAACAGGCTTCACAGCGACCACCCTTGACGTTGAAACTGAAACGGCCCTTCTTGTAGCCTCGAATCTTGGCTTCGTTTGTCTGGGCAAAAAGGTCACGTATATCGTCAAAAACTCCTGTATAGGTAGCAGGGTTAGACCTTGGCGTTCGTCCGATAGGGCTCTGGTCAATGTCAATCAATCGGTCTACATGCTCAATCCCTGTAATAGTCTTAAATTTACCAGGCTTGTCTGAATTACGGTTGAGCTTCTGGGCAATGGCTTTTTTGAGGATGCTGTTGATCAAGGTAGACTTGCCTGAGCCCGACACCCCTGTCACTGCGATGAATTTTCCTAGTGGGAAGCGAGCAGTAACATTTTGCAAGTTGTTCTCACGCGCTCCTGTCACCTCGATAAAACGACCATTTCCGACACGGCGCTCTTCTGGTACTGGAATGGCACGTTTACCTGACAAGTACTGGCCTGTGATAGACTTACTGTTACGAGCTACCTGCTTGGGCGTACCTGCAGCAACAATCTCTCCACCAAAAACACCGGCACCGGGACCAACGTCAATCAGATAATCAGCCTCACGCATGGTATCTTCGTCGTGTTCCACTACTATGAGAGTATTGCCCAAGTCACGCATCTTTTTGAGACTAGCAATCAGACGGTCATTATCCCTCTGGTGGAGACCGATTGACGGCTCATCTAGGATATAGAGGACGCCAGATAGATTGGAACCAATCTGGGTTGCCAAACGAATACGCTGGCTTTCCCCACCTGAAAGGGTTCCTGCTGAACGTGACAGAGTCAGATAATTAAGACCCACATTATTAAGGAAGGTCAAACGATCCTTGATTTCCTTGAGAATGGGACGAGCAATGATGGCTTCATTTTCAGACAAGGTCAGCTGGCTCACCAAGTCCAAGTGGTCTGCGATAGATAGGTCTGAAATGTCTCCGATATGCGGCCCTTGCTCGCCACCCACACGAACAGACAAGGCCTGGTCATTGAGACGATAGCCGTGACAGGTTCCGCAGGTCAGCTCATTCATGTAGAGACGCATCTGGGTGCGGGTATAATCGCTGTTTGTCTCGTGATAACGACGCTTGATATTATTGATAACTCCCTCAAAAGGAATGTCAATATCGCGCACACCACCAAATTCATTCTCATAGTGGAAATGGAATTCCTTGCCATCTGAGCCGTAGAGAATCAAGTTTTTATCTTCTTCTGACAAGTCCTCAAAAGGCTTATCCATATCCACTCCAAAGGTCGTCATAGCCTGCTCTAGCATGTTTGGATAGTAGTTGGATGAGATAGGATTCCAAGGTGCTAGCGCTCCCTCACGTAAGGTCTTGCTGGCGTCTGGCACTACCAAATCAGTATCCACCTCCAACTTGATGCCCAAACCGTCACACTCACTACAAGAGCCAAAAGGAGCATTGAAGGAGAAGAGACGTGGCTCTAACTCTGGAACAGTAAATCCACAAACTGGGCAGGCATAATGCTCAGAGAAGAGCAACTCCGAATCGTCCATAGTGTCGATAATGACATAGCCTTCTGCGATACGAAGGGCAGCCTCAATGGAATCAAAGAGACGACTACGAATGCCCTCCTTGATGACAATACGGTCAACCACGACATCGATATTGTGTTGCTTGCTCTTGGACAAGTCTGGCACTTCGGTCACATCATAGACTTCCCCATCCACACGGACACGGACATACCCATCTTTCTGAACCTTCTCGATAACACTCTTATGTTGACCTTTTTTCTTGCGGATGACAGGGGCCAAAATCTGCAAGCGCTGGCGTTCAGGTAACTCCAAAACCTTATCAACGATTTGCTCCACCGAAGAAGCCTTGATAGCTCCATGCCCCTTGATACAGTAAGGCGTCCCCACACGTGCGTAGAGAAGACGCAGATAGTCATTGATTTCAGTCGTTGTTCCCACCGTCGAACGAGGGTTTTTGCTAGTCGTTTTCTGGTCGATGGAAATAGCTGGGCTGAGACCATCAATAGCATCTACATCTGGTTTTTCCATATTTCCCAAGAACTGACGAGCGTAGGCGGACAAACTCTCTACATAGCGACGTTGTCCCTCCGCATAGAGGGTATCAAAAGCCAGACTGGACTTCCCTGAACCTGACAAGCCAGTCACGACAACCAACTTGTCTCGCGGAATCTCCACATCAATATTTTTTAAATTATGGGCACGCGCCCCATGAATGACAATTTTATCTTGCATCTTTGTTCTTTCTAGTCCATTATTGCTTACCATTATACCAAAAAAAGTGAGATTCTATTACCCAAAAGGCCGATTTTGTAGTATAATAGTACGGTGTGAAAAAATCTGAAAAATGAGAAAGGATAAGGGATATGAAACAAGTTTTTCTCTCTACAACAACTGAATTTAAAGAGATCGATACGCTTGAACCGGGTACTTGGATCAATCTCGTCAATCCGACTCAAAATGAATCACTCGAAATCGCCAACACCTTCGATATTGATATTGCCGACCTTCGAGCACCGCTCGATGCGGAAGAAATGTCTCGTATTACCATTGAAGACGAGTATACCCTGATTATCGTAGACGCGGTACGGAGGAAAGAAATAACCGCACCTACTACGTAACCATACCGCTTGGTATTATCATCACTGAGGAAACCATTATCACTACGTGTTTGGAACCACTACCTGTCCTTGATGTCTTTATCAACCGTCGTTTGCGTAATTTCTATACCTTCATGCGCTCACGTTTTATCTTCCAGATTCTCTATCGCAATGCAGAGCTTTACCTAACAGCCCTTCGTTCAATCGACCGCAAGAGTGAACAAATCGAAAGTCAACTGCATCAATCAACTCGTAATGAAGAATTGATTGAGCTCATGGAATTGGAAAAAACTATCGTCTATTTCAAAGCCTCCCTCAAAACAAATGAGCGCGTGATTAAGAAATTGACCAGTTCAACCAGCAATATCAAGAAATACCTTGAGGACGAAGACCTGCTTGAAGACACCCTGATTGAAACCCAACAGGCCATCGAGATGGCAGACATTTATGGAAACGTCTTGCATTCTATGACAGAGACCTGCCTCTATCATTTCTAACAACCAGAACAACATCATGAAAACCTTGGCCCTTGTGACCATCGTCATGTCCATCCCAACCATGGTCTTTTCTGCCTACGGTATGAACTTTAAGGATAATGAAATCCCCCTAAACGGAGAGCCAAATGCCTTCTGGTTAATCGTCTTTATCGCCTTTGCTATGAGTGTCTCGCTCACTCTCTATCTCATCCATAAAAAATGGTTCTAAGAGGAGTTCCTATGTCTCAAATTGATCTACAAAAATTAACTAAGAAAAACCAAGAGTTTGTCCACATTGCTACCCAACAATTCATCAAAGATGGGAAAACAGACGCTGAAATCCAGACTATTTTTGAGGAAGTCATTCCCCAAATCCTTGAGGAGCAATCTAAAGGTACAACTGCCCGTTCCCTATACGGCGCACCAACTCATTGGGCTCATAGCTTCACTGTCAAAGAGCAGTACGAAAAAGAGCATCCAAAAGAAAATGATGATCCAAAACTGATGATTATGGACTCAGCTCTTTTCATCACTAGCCTCTTTGCCCTTGTCAGCGCCCTCACAACCTTCTTTGCGGCAGATCAAGCTTTCGGCTATGGATTGATTACTCTTCTATTAGTTGGACTGGTTGGTGGATTTGCCTTCTACTTGATGTACTACTTTGTTTACCAATACTATGGACCAGATATGGATCGCAGTCAACGTCCACCTTTCTGGAAATCTGTACTAGTTATCCTAGCTTCTATGTTCCTTTGGTTGCTTGTCTTCTTTGCAACAAGCTTCCTACCAGCTAGCCTTAACCCAGTACTGGATCCATTGCCACTAGCTATTATTGGAGCAGCCCTCCTAGCCCTTCGCTTCTATCTCAAGAAACGCTTGAATATCCGTAGTGCAAGTGCAGGACCAACACGCTATCAAGAATAAGAAAACGATAAAAGCAACTGCAGGTGCGGTTGCTTTTTCACTTACTTTTTTGATTTTAAAGTATTCTTCTGACATCCACATAGCTCCATCTAATCTTTTGTGATAAAATAGGCTCATACTCAATGAAAATCAAAGAGCAAACTAGGAAGCTAGCTGCAGGTTGCTCAAAGCACAGCTTTGAGGTTGCAAATAAAACTGACGTGGTTTGAAGAGATTTTCGAAGAGTATTAAAAGTATTCTTCTGAAATCCCACATAGCTTTCTCTTATATTTTGTGATAAAATAGGCTCAATCTATTTCTAGGAGGATCAGATATGATTTCTACTATTGGTATTGTTAGTTTATCTAGTGGCATTATCGGAGAGGACTTTGTCAAACACGAAGTAGACTTGGGTATCCAACGTCTCAAGGATCTGGGACTCAATCCTATCTTTTTGCCCCATTCGTTAAAAGGATTAGACTTTATCAAGGACCATCCTGAAGCTCGTGCAGAGGATTTGATTCATGCCTTTTCTGATGATAGCATCGATATGATCCTATGTGCCATCGGTGGAGACGATACCTATCGCTTGCTACCTTATCTTTTTGAAAATGACCAACTCCAAAAGGTTATCAAACAAAAATTTTTCTTGGCTTCTCGGATACAACCATGAACCACCTCATGTTGCATAAATTAGGAATCAAGACTTTTTATGGTCAATCCTTTTTAGCAGACATTTGTGAATTAGACAAAGAAATGCTAGCCTATAGCCTTCACTACTTTAAAGAATTGATTGAGACGGGAAGAATTTCAGAAATCCGCCCTAGTGACGTTTGGTATGAGGAACGAACTGATTTTAGTCCCACGGCCCTGGGAACACCTCGTGTCAGTCATACAAATACAGGTTTTGACTTGTTGCAAGGAAGTGCCCAGTTCGAGGGGAAAATCCTCGGTGGTTGCCTCGAATCCCTCTACGATATCTTTGACAACTCTCGATACGCAGATAGCACGGAGCTCTGCCAAAAATACAAATTTTTCCCTGACTTGTCAGACTGGGAAGGGAAAATCCTCTTGCTCGAAACAAGCGAAGAAAAGCCTAAGCCAGAAGACTTCAAAAAGATGTTGCTAACTTTAAAGGACACTGGCATATTCGCGGTCATCAATGGACTCTTGGTCGGAAAACCTATGGATGAAACTTTCCATGACGACTATAAAGAGGCACTATTGGATATCATTGACAGCAATATCCCGATTGTCTATAATCTGAATGTCGGCCACGCAACTCCAAGAGCAATTGTACCCTTTGGGGTCCATGCTCATGTAGATGCACAGGAACAAGTCATTCTCTTTGACTATAACAAATAAAGCTGGGGAAAGTTTCTCAGCTTTTTTCTCGGTATCATTACTGGCATTTTCATCACATATTACAGTATATTGAAACTAGAATAGTACACCTCTACTTCTAAAACATTGTTAGAAATCGATTTGTCCTGTTCTCATTTCATTTTACTATACTGATAGCTAAAATGATTAAGGAGAGGCTGTTGCTTAACATGTGAACAAGTAGGGGATAGTAGATATTCTCTTTTTCTTTCACATAAATAATAGAAAAGGCAAGGCCTCCACCTAAGTAACCAACTGCACCAATCCACTCTGATAGAGCCAAACTGTGCATATGAGTCAGAGCAAAAACAAGTCCTACCAGAATAATGCTTAGTAAACCTGGCAACCGTTCCTGCAAGTAATTCAATAAGACCTGACGGAAAAATAATTCTTCTACCAGAGGTCCAATGACACAAGCAAAAACAGCTATCAGTAGTGGTTGTTCTTGAAAGGTACTTTGAATATTAGACTGATTTAGACCTTGTCCATCTAATCCCACAAACTGCTTCAACATCTCTGATACAAATTCAAAGACAACAGTCATCAGAATGAGAAAGAGCCATCCTGTTAAGACGCCAAAGAAGAATTTTCTTTTAGTCTTTCTAATCTCCTTCCATTGTTGGATCAATCTATCCTTGAACAAGAAGGAGCCATATAAAGCTAAAACTACATAAACAAGATAATTTGCAATGACAGATGGCATTAAAGAAGCCAGCAATTTAACGCCATCAAACACAAAGAGGATTGTATAGAGAATCGCAAAAATCAAATTCCCTTATTTTTGTTAGACATCATTTAAGACCTTTCCACTCACAATCATTCTCGTGGTCATCAACTAGCCCTGCAGCCTGTAGAAAAGACAATACGGCGACTGGGCCTGTGAACTTGAAGTCTCGTTTTTTGAGATCTTTGGCTAATTTCTCAGATAAGGGTGTTTTAGCTGGGGCTTGGCGATAATCAGGAACATCGTTAACGACAGTTTTCCCCTCAACAAAAGACCAAAGATAGGCATCAAAAGAGCCGTACTCTGCCTGTAACTGTAGAAAAGCTTGGGCGTTAGCGCGTGTAGCAAAAATCTTGGCTCTATTTCGAATGATAGCTGGATTCTCCAGCATGGCTTCCAATTCAGTGTCAGTCATCTCTGCGACTGAGTGAATTTGATAGCTATGAAAGGCTTCTCGGAAAGCTTGGCGTTTGTTGAGTACCGTTTCCCAAGACAGGCCTGCCTGATAGGTTTCCATACACAACAACTCAAACAATGCTTGGTCATCATGGAGGGGCTGGCCCCACTCCTCATCATGATAGGCGATGTAGAGCGGGTTGGTCATCTTGACCCACGAACAACGTTTTGTCATTCTCTGCTCCTATTTGACCAACATTTTAAGGGCCGACTTGATATAGTTCTCAGCTGTATCTGTCGTTCCTTCAAAGAATTTCTTGATTTTCTTGAGCTCTGTTGCCTTGTAGCCCAGAGCCAACATGGCTTCCATAGCTTCTTCCAATTCTTGGTTTTCAGCACTTGCTTGCACTGCGACCTTGGCAGGAAGGTCATCTCCTGCAACTACTACCTTGCCTTCCAAGTCCAGCACCATCTGCTGGGCTGTTTTCTTGCCAATTTTAGGGAACTTGGTCAAGTAGGTGATGTTCTTGGTTTCAATGGCTTGAACCAAGCCAGCATTGTCATCAGCAGCGATAATAGCAAGAGCTGATACAGGACCAATCCCAGAGACCGAAATTAGACTAAGAAAGAGCTTTTTCTCATCCTCTGAGCGAAATCCATAAAGCAAATGGGCGTCCTCACGCACAACCTGATGCACATAAATCTGAGCCTCCTGATTAACCTGACCTGAATAGGCATAAGGATTGGCCACATGCAGGATATAACCAATACCATTGGTTTCAAGAACAATGTATTTGGCAGTAATTTTGGTAATGATTCCTTTTAAATATGCGTACATAGTATTCCTTCTCTCTTATTTCGTTTATCTAGTATATCATATTTTCTTTATCCGAGGAGCGAGAATCGATTATCACAAATACAGTATATCAAAAACAATCGGTATTTATCTGTTGACATATTCAAAATTAAGTACTATAATCATCTGTAATTGAATAACTATCTTCAGGGCAGGGTGCAATTCCCTACCGGTGGTATAGCCCACGAGCCGAAAGGCATGATTTGGTGAAATTCCAAAGCCGACAGTATAGTCTGGATGAAAGAAGATAAAAGTATATTTGTGCTTTTTGCGTGCTCTGAAATGATTACTTGTCATTTCAGAGCATTTTTGTTAATCGCATAAGTTTTCTTTTGTATGCCTTGAGTAGTCCCCTATTCAAGGTATATTTTTTGGAGGTAGTGAGATGAGCGATTCAAAATATATGAAATTAGCAATAAAACTGGCACAAAAAGGGGCTGGTTACGTCAACCCCAATCCTATGGTCGGCGCAGTTATTGTAAAAGATAATCACATCATCGGACAAGGTTATCATGAGTTTTTTGGTGGCCCACATGCTGAGAGAAATGCTCTTAAAAACTGTAGAGAATCCCCTGTCGGAGCGACGCTTTATGTAACACTTGAACCCTGTTGTCACTTCGGGAAAACACCTCCCTGTATAGATGCTATAATCGATAGTGGTATTACAAGAGTAGTCATTGGAAGCCTAGACTGTAATCCTATTGTATCTGGAAAAGGAGTAAAGATACTTGAGGAAAATAATCTTCAAGTTACTGTTGGAATTTTAGAAAATGAGTGTCTTAACTTAATAAAAAGTTTTAGAAAGTATATTACCCAGCATGTACCCTATGTTTTTATGAAATATGCAATGTCAATGGATGGAAAAATAGCCACTAAAACAAATCAATCCAAATGGATTACTGAAGAAGAAGCAAGAAAGCATGTGCATCAGTTACGACACCATGTTAGTGCAATTATGGTGGGAGTCAACACTGTTATTCAAGACGATCCTTTGCTGACATGTAGATTGGAGGAAGGGAAAAATCCTATCCGTATCATATGCGATACACATTTACGAACTCCTCTTACCTCTAAAATCGTAAAAACAGCAAATGATATTAAAACTTACATTGCCACTTCCTCTGAAGACAAAAATAAAATGAAGCTATATCAAAATCATGGCTGTAAAATACTTTCCATAAAGAAAAAAGGCAATCATATAGACTTATCGAGTTTAATGCAACATCTAGGAAACATGCAGATTGATAGCCTAGTTCTAGAAGGGGGCAGTCTAATGAATTGGAGTGCTTTGGAACAACAAATTGTTGATGAGCTGAAAATATATATTGCACCAAAAATTTTTGGAGGCAGTGCCAAGTTTCCTGTCGGAGGTGAAGGCATTTCTTTGCCAAATGACGCTATTAGATTGAAACCTTATGCTTTTTCTCAAATAGGAAATGACTATCTCATAGAAAGTGAAGTGATTTATCCATGTTCACAGGAATAATTGAAGAAATCGGAAAAGTTGAAAGAATACAGAAAGACTCTCGTAATTGTAAACTATCAATTAAAGCCTCAAAAATATTAACGGATATCCATTTAGGTGATAGTATAGCAGTAAATGGTATCTGTCTTACAGTTACTCATTTCAATCATCAATCCTTTACAGTTGATGTAATGAATGAAACATGGAGTCGAACAGCTCTTACTCTATTAAAACATGGAAGTGAGGTGAATCTAGAAAGAGCCTTATCTGTCAACGGTCGACTTGGGGGTCACGTCGTTACAGGACACATTGATGGTACAGGAAAAATCTCGTCAATAAAAAAAGATGATAATGCTGTATGGTATCAAATCAACACACAAAAAGAAATTTTAGATTTAATAGTTGAAAAAGGATCTATTACAATTGACGGCATTAGTCTGACTGTCGCTAAAGTCTCCAAAGTAAACTTTTCAGTATCTGTTATCCCTCATACCTGGGAACAAACCATTCTTAAGAGTAAACAAGTCGGGAGTACAGTAAATCTTGAAAATGATATCTTAGGTAAATATGTGCAAAAACTGATGGATAATTCTCCAAAATCAGAAATATCTAAGGAACTATTATATCAAAATGGATTTTAGCAGAAAGGATAATCAGTCAATGGAATATCGAAAAATACAAGAAGCATTAGAAGCATTGCAGAAGGGACGACTTGTTCTTGTTATAGACGATAAGGATAGAGAAAATGAAGGAGACTTAATTTGTTCTGCACAAGCAGCTACAACAGAAAATGTTAATTTTATGGCTACTTATGCCAAAGGATTAATTTGTATGCCTATGAGCGAAAGTTTAGCTAATCAATTAATGCTTTCACCTATGATTGAAAACAATACAGATAATCATAAGACTGCTTTTACAGTTTCAATTGATTATAAAGAAACGACCACAGGTATTTCTGCCGAGGAAAGAGGACTGACCGCACGTATGTGTGTAGCTGAAGATATAATACCCTCTGATTTTCGCAGGCCAGGACACATGTTTCCTTTAATTGCAAAAAAAGGTGGTGTTCTAGAAAGAAATGGACACACAGAAGCAACTGTTGATTTATTAAAATTAGCTGGACTAAAAGAGTGTGGCCTATGTTGTGAAATAATGAATCATGATGGCAAAATGATGAGAACAGATGATTTAATTCAGTTCTCGAAGAAACACAAGATTCCACTAATTACCATCAAAGAATTACAAGAATATAGAAAAGTATATGATCAGCTGGTAGAACGAGTTTCAACTGTCAATATGCCTACTAGATACGGTAATTTCAAAGCAATTAGCTATATAGATAAACTAAATGGGGAACATCATCTTGCTCTTATTATGGGAAATATAGAGGATGAAGCCAATGTATTATGTCGGGTCCACTCCGAATGTTTAACAGGAGATGTTTTAGGCTCTTTACGTTGCGATTGTGGACAGCAATTCGATAAAGCTATGAAAATGATTGTTGAGAATGGTTCGGGTGTCTTACTTTACTTGCGACAGGAGGGACGAGGAATTGGACTTATCAATAAATTAAAAGCCTATCATTTACAAGATCAAGGCATGGATACGCTTGATGCCAATCTTGCATTAGGCTTTGAAGGTGATTTAAGAGAATACCATATTGGAGCACAAATACTTAAAGATCTGGGACTTCAGTCACTTCATTTACTGACAAATAATCCTGACAAGGTTGAACAGTTAGAAAAATATGGAATTACCATTTCCAGTAGAATATCAATCGAAATAGAAGCCAATGCTTACGATAGTTTTTATTTAGAAACAAAGAAAAATCGAATGGGTCACATTTTAAATATGGAGGAAAAATAAATGAACACTTATGAAGGTAATTTAGTAGCAAACAATATTAAAATAGGTATTGTTGTAGCGAGATTTAATGAATTTATAACTTCAAAATTATTATCTGGAGCACTAGATAATCTCAAAAGAGAGAATGTAAACGAGAAAGATATCGAGGTGGCCTGGGTTCCAGGAGCTTTTGAAATACCTCTGATTGCATCAAAAATGGCAAAAAGTAAAAAATATGATGCAATTATCTGCTTGGGAGCTGTCATTAGAGGGAATACAAGTCATTATGATTATGTATGTAGCGAGGTATCTAAGGGAATCGCCCAAATCAGTTTAAATAGCGAAATCCCAGTTATGTTTGGTGTGCTAACGACAGATACAATTGAACAAGCCATAGAACGAGCTGGCACTAAAGCAGGAAATAAGGGTTCTGAGTGTGCACAAGGCGCTATTGAAATGGTCAACCTAATTCGTACATTAGACGCATAGAACAGACTCTACTTTTAGACGAATAAAGAAACTTGGCAAAATCGCAATTTAATACTCTGTGAAAATCATAGAGCAAACTAGGAAACCAGTCGCAGAGTGGTAAAACACAACTTCGATGTTACAGACAAAACTAGCAAAATTAGCTCAAAACACTGTTTTGAGATTACTGATAAAACTGACCTGGTTTGAAGAGATTTTCGAAAAGAATTAGGAAAAAATGAAGTAAATATTTCTATGATAAAACGCATAAAATCAAGGTTTTTGAACACCTGATTTTATGCGTTTTTCTGATTTTGAACATTTTTCCCAGACTTTTTTATACTTTTAATATTTCCCCAACTCACGGAGACTGGTGTGATTTTCCTGAATACGTCGGAACATCTTTTCCATATCCGACTTGGTAAAATGCACCAAAACAGGACGTCCGTGGGGACAGTTATAGGGATTGTCACATTGAGAAAGCTGATAGAGGAGTTGTCTAGCTGAATGATCATCAATACGATGATTGGCCTTGATAGATCGCTTGCAAGACATCATGATAGCCAGCTCTGCTCGGTATTTCTTGATAGAAACTTCCTTGGTCAAAAGGAGCATGTCGCACATCTCATAGATGCCTGATTCAATCTCTTCTTCTGCCATCCAAATAGGATGTTCACGTAGAATAAATTGATTTTCTCCGTACTCTGCTAGAAAGACGCCCACTTCCTCTAAGAGAGGCATTCTTTCCTTGAGACGCAGGGCATCATCCGCAGGAAATTCAAAGATATAGGGCACTAGGAGTTGCTGCTGGCTCTGGTCAACATTGCCAATGCTTTCACGGTACTCCTCGTACTTGACCCGTTCCTGAGCAGCGTGCTGATCTATGATGTAAAGTCCATCTCGCCCTTGGGCAAAGAGATAAGTCCCGTGCATTTGTCCGAAAAACTCCAACTCTGGGAAGCTGGATGCTTCTTCTCGCTCCAGTTTGTCATAAGCCTTATCGATGCTAGCAAGATCTAACTCTGGATGGTCTAGCTGGTCGTAGTTAGCAGGCTTTCTCTCTGCAAAATGCAGTTTTGCTGGCTTGGTCAATCGGTCCAAGGTTTCCTTGGCAAACAGGGTCAAATCCTGCCCTTCATCAGTCAATTCTACCTGATAATCAGCTACTTCAGTTTGACTAGGTCTTGACGGCTCAGTTTTCTCATAGTAGAGCGTATTTTCTTTGAGTGGGAGAATAGTTTGCTCCACCTTCTCACGATTGCGCACGGTCGATTTGGCAAGATTTTCCAAGGCATCTGGAATCAAGGTTTGTTCCTTGAGACTATTTGTAATAGCTTCTGAGACCAAGGTCATCAGTTCTTTTTCCTTGGAAATCCGCACCTCTTGCTTGGTTGGATGCACATTGACATCCGCTAGATAAGGGTCGATATGAATGTGAACGACAGCCAGTGGAAAACGCCCCACCATGAGCTTACTGCCATAGCCGTCAAGAATTGCACGATTGAGCAGGAAGTTCTTGATATAACGGCCATTGATGAAGAGGCTGATATAATTGCGGTTAGCCCGAGTCAACTCAGGCAAGGACACAAAACCTGAAATTTCGAAATCTAGGTCAGAGTTCTCAATTTCAATCATCTTCTTGGCACTCGCCAAACCGTAAATTCCTGCGATTGCTTGGCGCAATTGACCAGTCCCTGCTGTCCGCGTCATTTCCTTGCCATCACTAATCAAGCTAAAAGAAATCTCAGGATGGGCCAAGCCCAGACGGTTGACGATATCAATGATATGAGACAACTCTGCTTGCTGGCTCTTCATATACTTGAGACGGGCAGGCGTGTTGAAAAAGAGATCCTCCACACAAACCTTGGTTCCCACAGGACTAGTCGCTGGGATGACTTCCTCAACTTCACCCCCACGCGCGACGAGCTTGGTTCCGTGACTTGCGCCCTCAACTGCTGTCAAAAGAGTTAAAACGCTGACGGACGCAATAGAAGGCAAGGCTTCAACGAAAACCAAGCGTCCGAATCCGAAAGAGGTCTGCTTGATTTTTTATCTTACTAGTCGCATGACGACGCAGAGCCAGCTCCACCTCATCGTGGGCAATTCCATGACCATTATCTGTGATTTGGATTTTCTTGAGACCAGCTTCCTCAATCTCAATGATAATCTGACTAGAGCCCGCATCAATGGCATTTTCTACCAGCTCCTTAACAACGCTAGCTGGACGCTCGATAACCTCTCCAGCTGCAATCTGGTTTGCCAGCACCTCTGGCAATTCAATAATATGAGACATCTTTCAGCCCCTTTCTGTATCTGTTTTCCTAGAAATTGATTAGTGCTATTATACCATATTTCAGATAGGACAGAAAAACTCCACCACATAGGAGCCAAATCCCTCCACATAGACAAAGTCCCTTGCAAGGGGCTGAAAAATAGTGTTTAATAAAGGTGTACAAGAAGTGATCACAATTTTGTATGAAAAACAAGGAGAGAAATTTATGAAAGTAGAACTACAGATTAGTGAAACTTACGAAGAGGAAAAGCTGATTGTCCAAGCACCTCAAGAGACCGAAAAAGTCCAAAAAGTCATCGAGTTCGCAGAAAATCTTGACCGAACAGAAAAAATCAAAGGAAAAATCGATGATCAGGTCTATCTAGTTGAGATTGGCAAGATTCAGCGCTTCTATATTGAGAATCGGAAGGTTCTAGCAGAAACGGCGAGTCAGACCTACACCATTGACTTACGACTCTATCAGATCCTTGAACTCTTGCCAAGCAATTTTATCCAAATTTCCCAATCAGAAATCATCAATATCGACTCCATCTCTCACCTCAAGCTTACGCCCAACGGCCTAGTAGAAATTTTCTTGAAAAACGAAAGCTTCACCTACTCTTCACGCCGTTATCTAAAAACCATCAAGGAGAAATTAGAACTATGAAAAAACAAATCTTCCACGACGCAGCTACTGGTGTCCTCATCGGCCTCATCCTCTCTATCATCTTTTCACTCATTTATGCACCAAATACCTACGCACCACTAAATCCCTACTCTCTCATCGGCCAAGTGATGGCTCAACATCAGGTTCACGGTGCCCTGGTCTTGCTCTACTGTACTCTTATCTGGGCAGCCATCGGTATTCTCTTCAACTTTGGCAACCGATTATTCAGCCGTGACTGGAGCATGCTTCGTGCCACTCTGACTCATTTTTTCCTCATGCTAGTAGGCTTTGTCCCACTAGCAACCCTAGCAGGTTGGTTCCCCTTCCACTGGATTTTCTACCTCCAGCTCATTATCGAGTTTGCGATTGTCTACCTCATCATTTGGACTATTTCCTATAAAAGAGCATCAAAAAAAGTAGACCATATCAATCAACTCTTGGAGCATAGAAAATAGGAACCTCATAATAAGCAAATCCGAGAAAGAAACTTCTCGGTTTTTCTTTATCCTGCTGCACCTTATACTCAATGAAAATCAAAGAGCAAACTAGGAAGCTAGCCGCAGGTTGCTCAAAACATTGTTTTGAGGTTGCAGATAAGACTGACGAAGTCAGCTCAAAACACTGTTTTGAGGTTGTGGATAGAACTGACGAAGTCAGTAACCATACCTACGGTAAGGCGACGCTGACGTGGTTTGAAGAGATTTTCGAAGAGTATTACTATCATAGCAGTTATTTTCAGATCTTCTTTGTAAATTTTCTGTAATTTTCTATCTTTTTTCAAAACATTCTTGCATTTTTCCAAAATTTTTTGTAGAATATAGGTTACATATCCAGATTATTCTGAAAATTCAAAAAGGAGTATTTATCATGTCGCAAGCTATTTCCTTAAATCAATCAACCTGGGCAAGCAAGCTAAAAGCAATGGGACCTGGAATCCTAATGGCAACTGCCGCTGTTGGAGGTTCCCACATTGTATCTTCCACTCAAGCTGGCGGTTCTTACGGTTGGTCTCTACTTCTCTTGGTCATCTTAGCCAATGTCTTTAAATATCCATTTTTCCGTTTTGGTGCTGAATACACAGCTGATACTGGAAAGACTTTGGTTGAAGGTTATGCCGAAAAAGGAAAACTCTATCTCTGGATTTTCTTTATCCTAAATGTCTTTTCGGCTATGGTCAACACGGCTGGTGTTGCCATTCTGTGCTCAGCTATCATCGCCAGTGCCTTCCCAATGATTGGACTTAGCATTACTCAGTGGTCCCTCATTCTCGTTGCAATCATTTGGGCTATGCTACTCTTTGGAGGCTACAAACTTTTAGACGGCATGGTCAAATGGATTATGTCTGCTTTGACCATTGCGACTGTTCTTGCAGTTATCATTGCGGCGGTCAAGCATCCCGAATACAGTTCTGATTTTGTCGAGAAGACACCTTGGCAAATGGCAGCTCTGCCCTTCATCGTCTCCCTCCTAGGATGGATGCTTAGCTCCTATTGAAATTTCAGCTATCAATTCACTTTGGTCAGCTGAAAAGAGAAAGACCGTCAACTTTAACACAGAAGACGCTCTGTTTGACTTTAACACTGGTTATATTGGAACAGCTATCCTAGCCGTCTTCTTTGTGGCACTGGGAGCACTGATTCAGTATCCTACAGGGCAGGCGGTTGAAGCTGCTTCAGCCAAATACATCTCTCAATTCGTGGGCATGTATGCCTCTGTTCTTGGCGAATGGTCCCGTTACTTGATTACCTTTATTGCCTTCCTCTGTATCTTTGGAACAGTTATCACTGTTATTGATGGCTATTCTCGCGTCAATCAGGAATCTCTCCGACTGCTAATCAGTCAAAAAGAAGACAATCGTAAATCTTTGAACATCTGGATGACCATCACTGCTATCATCGGTATCGTCATTATCAAGTTCTTCGCTGGTCAGGTTTCAACCATGCTCCGCTTTGCTATGATTGGTTCTTTCCTGACAACACCATTCTTCGCTCTTTTAAACTACGCCTTGGTAACGCGTGAAAACAAAAATCTTCCTTCTTGGCTCAAACACCTTGCCATTGCAGGATTGATTTTCCTCTTTGGCTTCGCCATCTTCTTTATCTACGCACTCGCAATCGGAAAAGCAGGGTAAGGGACAAGCGCGAGATGAAGATAATACTCTTCGCAAATCAAATTCAAACCACGTCAACGTCGCCTTGCCGTACTCAAGTACAGCCTGCGGCTAGTTTCCTAGTTTGCTCTTTGATTTTCATTGAGTATAAGGTTTCATTTCAAGAGACCATTCAGCAAATATTTCTATGATAAAAAGCATAAGAACAAGGTTTTAAAGACCTGAACTTATGCTTTTTTGCGTTCTCAAAGACTGTTTATACTCAAAAAAACAGTTGAAAAATCCCAAGTGCCTCTTATATTGACTTTAATTCTCCTTTTCCAACTCATACAAATCTGCGATAATAGCTGCGACATGTTTGATATCTTCCAGCATGCCTCGCATTTCAAAGTCAGCCAAGACAGGGAAACCAAAACGTTGACTGTATTGCTTAGCTGTCAGGCAGTATTGGTTATTAAAGTTACGATTTCCTGAACCAACCACGCCAAAACACTTACTAGCATTGTCACCATAGGCGATAAAATCCCCAACGGGTGTCGTCAAGATCTCGACATCTCCGTTATCAACGCCATTCCCACCTTCGAGATAGGTCGGCAAAAAAGCGACATAGGGATGGTCCATTTCATAGAAATCGCGACCTTCCTTGACCAAATCCTTGATATGAATCTTTTGAACCTCAATCCCTTTGTACTGGGACAAGAGATAGTCTTTCAAGCGCGTCACAAAACTTTCAGTGTTGCCACTCAAACTAATATAAACTAAAGAAATTGTCTTCATATGTACCTCCATGATTTTATTTTTAATCGAAAAAGAACTACCAAGATTGTATCTTGATAGTTCTTTTTTGTCAATACTTAGGCAAGATTTTCTGCTTCCTCTTCTTCTGCCAAGGCTTTCTGCTGACGCCACATCTTATAGAAGACAAGGGCTAGGAAGAGAACATTGATGACGATATAGAAAATGCTGACAGCTTTTGAACCAATACTCATTGTCAAACGCATGCTCTCATCTTGAACCAACTGCACAGCGTCCTGTAAACCAACATAGCCATAAATCGAACCGATAATAGCTAACAAAACATAGCCAACGTAAGTATAGTTTGCATATTGCAAATTCTTACGAATAAGGAAGACAATCGCTACGACCACTAAAATAGCAGATAGCACAATCAAGGCCATATTAAAAATAGAATGATACGCTTCTGCTACTCCATAGTTGTAATTAAGCTGGTCTTCTAATTGCTGAGCACTGACCCCTGCAACTTGTTTCTGAGCGGCACGAAGAGCTTCTTTGCTAGGTAAGGGACTCAACATTCCAAACAGAGACATTGCTGAAATAAGAGCAGACAAGATTAGCAAGACCCATAGATAAATCGGTTTCTTTTTCATGATAGAACCTCCTAATAATATTATTCATATTATAGCACATTTTGTAAAGGAATACAAATCTTACAGTATCGTTTCTACCTGTTTTCGGTAGGCTTTTGGCGATTTTCCGCACAATTTTCGGAACACTTTATAGAAATATCCAAGGTTACTGTAACCAACAGCATAACAAATATCTTCGATACTGTCACTGGTTGAAAGCAAGAGCTGCTGAGCAGCCTTAATACGTTGTTTGTTTAGTAATTCTGCAAAGGTCGAATCGGTTTCTCGCTTAATCAACTGACCTAGATAGACAGGATTGATAAAGAGGGCCTTACTGATATCCTTGAGGGAAAGCTCTTTTTGGTAATCACGACCAATGACTTCCAGCACACTGACCACATTTTCATTCATGCGGTATTGACCGAAAAAGCTGGTCAGAGTTTCCTTGATATAAGAAACCAATTCATCGAAGGATTGAATAGCATGAATGGTTTTGACAATGTCCGTCATATCATCAGCTTTGAGATGTTCAAACAAGTGAAAGACATCCATGACAAACTGGATAAAAAGCTGTTTGGTAATCGGAACACGAGGTGTATTTTCAAGAACCACCTTCTCCAAGAGGTTCAACTCTTCTACGATTTGATTGAGATTCCCCTGAATGATAACCCTATAAATCGGTTCGTAGTAGGCAAAGAGACTCTGAGACTGCTGTAGATTTACAGAGCCGTAAAAGAGGGCTTTCTCAGCATTCAGCTTCCAGCGTTCAAAGTGTTCTTGATAAGGAGCTTCAAAAGGTGTAACGACCAAACCATCTAGGGGTTGGTCAGAAATGAAAATCTGCCAATCTTGACCCAAGACATAGTAGGGAATGGTGAAGGAACCTTGTTTTTCCTTGGATAGACCTATCCACCAATTCTCCTTATCCCCTAAATAACTAACAAATCCAGTCTCGTCTAAATCTTGACTGAGGGTCTGGCTTTTCTTCCCTCTCTCGCCGAGCTGACCTGCAATCTTCTCCAGCAGATTTCCTAACTCTACCTTATCAACAGGCTTGACCAAATAGTCCACCACACTAAGATTCATGGCTCTTTTGACATAATCAAACTCCTGATAACCTGAAAGCAGGATATAGGCGGCATCTGGTAAGATCTCTTTCATTTCCCGAATCATATCAAGCCCTGTTTTGTCGGGCATATTGACATCTGAAATGATGACATCGAGGGGATTTTCCTGAACATATTCTAGGGCTTCATCGGCATGACTGGCTGTTGCGACGACCTCCATATCCCACTTATCAAAGGGAATCAAACGCTTCAGACCTTCTGTCACCATGTACTCATCATCTACTAATAATACTTTATACATTTTCTCCCTTTCTACTCATCTTGAATTGTAATACGATACTGAACACCTGCTTGCTCCGCAGACTCTATCGTAATGGCATAGCGGTCCCCAAAATAGAGCACAAACCGCTCATGGACATTGACAATCCCGATAGACTGCCTTTGATCACTGTAACTGGCTTGGTGTTCAAAATGTCTCTGACTTAATTTTTCTCGAATACTTGTCAATTTTTCAACCGACATTCCACGGCCATTATCTACCACTAAAATTTCCACAAAACCATCCTGTTTAAGCGCCTTGATGCTAATCACATTATCTGTCCGTCTGTGGTCAACACCATGCGCGAAATAATTTTCTACCAGCGGTTGCAAGGTAAACTTGGGAATCTTCATATTCTCTAACTCTGGGTCTATCTTGAAACCATAGGCAATGGACTTGGGATAGCGAACCATGCAGAGATAGCTGTATTTACGGCAAAATTCTAATTCCTGTTTGAGAAGAGTTTCTCTTTCGTCAGAAATATTGTTACGCAAGAGACTACTGAATTCATAAATGATATCTGCCAACTCATCTTGACTCTGCATAACTGCATACATGCGCAAGAACTCCAGCGTATTATACATAAAATGAGGATTGATTTGCGCCTGCAAGGCTCGCATATTGGCATCTTTTTGACTAAGTTCTAACTGGTAAATATCATGGATGTTCTTTTCCAATCGATCCAACATATCATTGGTCGTCTCCGCGATTAGGAGCAATTCCTGGTCCTTTTCAAGCGTATCGATGCGAAGACCTTCTTCCCCTTGGGCAATAGCCTGAATAGAATCCACCAAATCCACTACCTGCTTTTGGTAATTAGCAAAGGTCTGCCTCAAAGTCAGATAGAGAATAACAATAAAGAGAAGGCTCAAGCTCACAATCAAAGCAGAACTGGTCACCGTTCCTTGTAAAACAAAGTTTTTGGGAACTGCCACCTGAACCTGATAACCATGAGAAGTTAAGCCAACAAGCCAATTTTCACTCTCCTTATCAACTGTTTCACCAATATGAAAAATCTCCGTATCAAAAGGTGAGGTCACTGTTACTGCCATCGGAGTATGACCTCTAGTATTATCAATGGCATGGTATAAAACAGCAGGATCCAAGGAGATGTAAATCACTCCTAAATCTTGATCTGACACTGGATCTGACATAGGAATGGCAAAACTATTTCCTGCTGGTTTGAAATCCTCAGCCCTGATTTTTCTCCACTACGTTTGTCTTTAGTAGAAACATAGACTTCCTTGTAATCTTGAAAAGCAATGGCCACTCCAGTTACAAAATCATTTCGAACATAGAGGTCATCAACATTTTCATGCAGAGAGACTGATACATAAGGCGAAGCTTTCCGCTCTAATTGCCAGTAAAAATAGTCTGGCATGCTAAGGCTAAAGTATTTATAGATTCCCTCAATACGAGCTTGATTTTCAACTAAAGCCTGAGCTATCTGGGTTGACTCTCTATGGTAATATTCAATTTCACTCACTGTTCTAGCAGTTACACGCTGGGCTACTCTCTGGGCTTCCTTTTCCCGTGAATCCCAGTCAGCGTAAGAGAGTAAGATTGCAAAACTCGCAATAATAATGATCATAACTGAACTGTAGGTTCGCAGAAGCGTATGTAGCCAAAACTGCTTCATCCTACTTTGTCGCCAATTTTTCATGGATACTTTCATAGACCGGTTCCAACATATCACTGATAAAGAAATGCCACATCCCAATTCCTACAAAGAAAAGCAGAGCAGGCATATAGTAACCAATTGCTACAAGTAGCACGGTCCCAAGGAGAACCTTGGCCACAGCCGCTAAGCTCATAAAGATGCCAATCAAGGATAGTTTGAGACTATTTCGATAAGACAAGTCAAAATAAACTTGTAATTTCAAAGATACTGTATAAACCAAAAACAGCAGGGCAACTACTAGAACATTCAAAAAGGTCGCAATCAAATGAATAATAGTCTGATGAGGCAATTGTACCAAGAGATACAAGCCATAGACCAAAACTAAATCCACTCCTAGAAAGCTATAGAAAATCAGATTGCTTGAGACAAAATTTTGCTTATAAAGAGACCAAGCCTCCTTCAAACTGTATTCCCGAAAGCTATAACCATGTTCTGCATACAAGCTCATCAAGGTGGCACTAGTAGCGCTAGACCAAGGATAATTCCTCCTGCCAAGGTTAATAGCCAAAAGAAGGCTGTCGCAACCATCCCTAAAAAGAAACGATTAAAGACAAAGTCTAAAAATCTACCCATGATATCCTCCTAAAATTAACTATGAAACTATTATATCATATTTCAAGCGTTTTCAAAAACTTCTAGTATCCATTTACAATCCCACCAAACCATGGTAAAATGAGAATTGTGAAAAAATTATCAGGAGACAATTCATGAAAAAAACTATCTTAACTACACTGCTTTTTGCAGTTCTTTACTTCCTCTGCATGGGGATTGGTGTCCTTTTGGGCAATCCCCTTGACCAAACTGGGAATATGTTTTATGCGCCTGCCTTTACTGCCCTTGTCGGCGGTAGCGTCTATATGATCCTAGTCGCAAAAGTTCCGCGCTTTGGAGCCATTACCACTATCGGCCTTGTCATGGCCCTCTTTTTCTTGGGATCTAAACACGGTGCTGGTGCCTTCCTTCCTGGAATTATCTGTGGCCTCCTAGCAGATGGAATAGCTCATTTAGGAAAATACAAGGACCAAACAAAGAATTTCCTTTCTTTCATACTCTTTGCCTTTAGCACATCAGGACCAATTCTACTCATGTGGATTACGCCCAAAGCCTATATGGCAACCCTTCTAGCAAGAGGAAAATCGCAAGAATATATCGACCGTATCATGGTCGCGCCAAATCCTGGAACCATCCTTCTATTTGTTGCAAGTGTAGTCATCGGAGCCCTAGTGGGTGCCTTGATTGGACAAGTCTTGAGCAAAAAATTGGCACAGAAAATCTGATAAATAAAAAAGAGCCGCACGGCTCTTTTTTATTTATGGCTCAAGACTTAGTCAAGAAGTCTCCCAAGAATTGGATTGCAAAGATAATCAAAATGATAATGATTGTTGCCAAGATGGTCACATCGTGATTGTAGCGGTTAAATCCATACGCGATGGCTACGTTACCGATACCACCAGCACCAACCGCACCAGCCATAGCTGTTTCCCCAACAAGGGAAATCAAGGTCACAGTCGTCACACGAATCAAATCTGGAAGATCTTCTAGTAAGCCTTAGCTTCCTAGGTTAACATTTTTACCCGAAAAACTTCTTTTTTCTAGTGATAAAATCAGCCCTATCACACTCACTACCAAAAACACCCACCAACAAAGCCTGATATCTTGTAAAGCTAAGAAGGAAAATATAGACATCCCCAAGGGTAATGTTAGGGAAAAAATCATACTCAAGAGATTATTACTTCTAGCTAATACATCCGCGCTCAAGTTAGACAGTAACAGAGTATCTAATTTAGGCATTGATTTCGACATCAAATACATGACAAAGGCTAAGCAAACAACACCTACTAGAGGAGAAAAATCTAAAATATTAGCAGTAGCAAGTAATACAAACAGAATTGCATTGAGCGATAGCAAACTTGAAAACGACAATTTTCCAAAATAATCATGGGGAGTTAGGCTACCAAGAATAGCTCCTCCCAAGCTGACACATTCAATTAAAAATAGAGCTTGAGCATAGCTGAGATGATAGATAGTATGGTCTAATAAGTAAAAGTGATAAATACCTCCAACAGCTCCTCCCAAAGTATTCATTACTAAAATAACAAGAATAATTTTAAACAAAGATTTACTTTCTCTCTGTCTAAATATATTATCCATGTCCGCATAGATTACCTTAACTTGTTGAAGTAAACTAATCGACTTATCCTCTACACTTACAGACAAATACGTCAATTCTCTTCTATTTTTGAACAAAATAAGAGAAGATAGTAAAAAGAAGCCAGCATTCACAATTGCAACAAAAGAAAAATTTTGATTGCTGGTTGTGAGTAGCCACACTCCTAAGGCTTGACCTCCTAGATTTGATAAATAGGAGACAAACTGAGTAAAGGAATAAGCTTCATAGAGCTTATCTTCCGAAATATTATGCTGGATAATCGGCATACGAAGGCCTGCTGTATAATCCGATAAAATATCTGAACAGATATTAACCATACAGATAAAAGCAAACGTTACGAAGTTCTGATCATGAATCACACTAGCAATCAAAAGAAATAGGAGACTTTGCACACAACCAACCCAGATAATTGTCCCTGCTTTATTCCGAGTATGATCAGCTTTAATCCCAACATAAAAAGTAAATAGGAAAGGTAAAATCGTAATCATATTCGCCATAAATACAGCTATATTTTTAAAGGGTAGACTCGCAGCATAAACGATAAATACCAGATTATAAATATAAGCTCCACTTGAGCTTAAAAACCTTGATAAGGTCAGTATTCTAAATAAATGATGTCTTAAGAATAGTTTCATAACAAGCCTTTCTCACATTTCAAAGAGTATTCTATTGAAACCAGTCTAACAAAAAAAGCGGGACTCCCCACTTTTTTGTAATATATTTTTTCTGAAAATAGAAACTCTAGCGCCTAGAAATTGCTAATTATCACTCCATCTACAAGCCTATTTATTTTTCATCAGTCGATGTAACGAGAATATATTACAAATCTTTATTTGAAAGCTGATTTGCAAAATAGTTTTCATAGTATCTTGCACCATCTATATACTCTAAATCTTGTAAGATTGTAATGCCTCTCTGGATTTTTTTCAAGACCCTTATTTTTTCAAAGAAAAATAGCATAAAAATCTAGTTATCCGCATAAAAACTGGACTTATCACACTTTATCAAGGTCAAAACCACTCAATTTACTACTAATTTACTACTTATGAATGAGCTTTGATACGACGATTTATCCTTGAAAAGTGAAGATATAAAGATACTTCCAATAAAATTTGAATATTTAATAGGTAGACACTTCAAAAAATGAGGTGTCTATTTTTTTACCCGATTTTGAAAGGAAGTGAACTTATGAAAACAAAAAATCAAGAATCAAAAGGTCGTTCCCCACTCTTTAAGACCATCAAACATTCATTCAGCCAATAAAAAAGAAAGGATAGGTAAAAATATGGAACTTAAATTTGTGATTCCCAACATGGAAAAAACATTCGGCAATTTAGAATTTGCTGGCGAGGATAAAGTCGTTCAGCGAAGAATCAACGGACGGCTAACTGTCTTATCAAGAAGCTATAATCTCTATTCTGATGTTCAAAGAGCAGATGATATTGTGGTGGTGCTTCCTGCTGAAGCTGGCGAAAAACATTTCGGCTTTGAGGAACGTGTGAAGTTAGTCAATCCACGTATTACCGCAGAGGGCTACAAAATCGGCACTCGTGGTTTTACAAATTACCTTTTACATGCTGACGACATGATAAAAGAATAAAGAAAGAGAGGAAAAATGATGAGATTAGCAAATGGCATTGTATTAGATAAAGACACGACTTTTGGAGAATTGAAATTCTCTGCTCTACGTCGTGAAGTGAGAATCCAAAATGAAGACGGGTCGGTTTCAGATGAAATCAAGGAACGTACCTATGACTTAAAATCCAAAGGACAAGGACGCATGATTCAAGTAAGTATTCCTGCCAGCGTGCCTTTGAAAGAGTTTGATTATAACGCACGGGTGGAACTTATCAATCCCATTGCGGACACCGTTGCTACTGCCACCTATCAAGGAGCAGATGTTGACTGGTATATCAAGGCAGACGATATTGTGCTGACAAAGGATTCTAGTTCATTCAAAGCTCAACCACAAGCAAAGAAAGAACCGACACAAGACAAATAGTCGCTAGGTAGAAAGGAGACTTTTTCGCATGAAACAGCGTGGTAAAAGGATTCGCCCATCTGGTAAAGATTTAGTCTTTCATTTTACGATAGCGTCACTCCTGCCTGTTTTCCTGCTGGTTGTCGGACTGTTTCATGTGAAGACAATCCAGCAGATCAACTGGCAGGATTTTAACCTATCACAAGCAGATAAGATTGACATTCCCTATTTAATTATCAGTTTCAGTGTCGCAATTCTTATCTGCTTGCTGGTAGCGTTTGTATTCAAACGGGTTCGCTATGATACGGTTAAACAACTTTACCACCGTCAAAAACTGGCAAAGATGATACTTGAAAACAAGTGGTATGAATCTGAACAGGTCAAAACAGAGGGTTCTCTTTAAAGATAGTGCTGGTCGTACAAAGGAAAAGATAACCTACTTCCCTAAAATGTATTATCGACTTAAAAATGGCTTGATACAGATACGGGTGGAAATCACGCTGGGAAAATATCAAGACCAACTCTTACACTTGGAAAAGAAATTAGAGAGTGGCTTGTACTGTGAGCTGACGGATAAAGAGTTAAAGGATTCCTATGTGGAATATACTTTGCTCTATGACACCATAGCCAGTCGTATTTCTATTGATGAAGTAGAAGCTAAAGATGGTAAACTTCGCTTAATGAAAAACGTATGGTGGGAATATGATAAGCTCCCTCATATGTTGATTGCTGGTGGTACAGGTGGCGGTAAAACTTACTTTATACTGACACTGATTGAAGCCTTGCTTCATACAGATTCAAAACTGTATATTCTTGACCCGAAAAATGCTGACCTTGCGGACTTAGGTTCTGTGATGGCAAATGTCTACTATAGAAAAGAAGACTTGCTTTCTTGCATTGAAACATTCTATGAAGAAATGATGAAACGTAGTGAGGAAATGAAGCAGATGAAGAACTATAAGACTGGCAAAAATTATGCTTACTTAGGTCTCTAAGCACACTTCTTAATCTTTGATGAATACGTCGCTTTCATGGAAATGCTGGGAACAAAAGAAAACACCGCAGTTATGAATAAGCTGAAACAGATTGTCATGTTAGGTCGTCAAGCTGGCTTCTTTCTAATACTGGCTTGTCAACGTCCAGACGCAAAATATTTAGGCGACGGAATCCGTGATCAGTTTAATTTCAGAGTGGCTTTAGGTCGTATGTCTGAAATGGGCTATGGCATGATGTTTGGCAGTGACGTACAAAAGGATTTCTTCTTAAAGCGAATCAAAGGTCGTGGCTATGTTGATGTAGGAACAAGTGTCATATCAGAGTTTTATACTCCCCTTGTACCAAAAGGATATGATTTCTTGGAGGAAATTAAAAAGTTATCCAACAGCAGACAGTCCACGCAGGCGACGTGCGAAGCGGAAGTCGCAGGTGTGGACTGATCTTGCTGGCTGGTGTGGCAATAGCCACGCCAGCACTTAACCCCCCGTATCTAACAGGGGGTACAAATCGACAGGAAACAGTCAAAAAAACATTAGAAAATCCTTTGGTTACAAGGGATTTACAAAATTTCAGCGTATGTCAAATGGGCTTTAAAAGTTGACATACGCCTTTTTGATTGGAGGGATTTTTACTGAATGAACAAACTTGGTTACAGCATTTAAAAGAAAAACGCTTGGCTTATGGACTATCTCAAAACCGTTTAGCTGTTGCGACTGGTATTACAAGGCAGTATCTAAGCGATATTGAAACAGGAAAAGTCAAGCCATCAGAGGATTTACAGCAGTCCCTTTGGGAAGCTCTGGAACGCTTCAATCCCGACGCTCCCCTTGAAATGCTGTTTGATTATGTAAGGATTCGCTTTCCGACAACAGACGTACAGCAGGTGGTCGAAAACATCTTACAACTGAAACTGTCCTATTTTCTTCATGAGGACTATGGTTTCTATTCTTATTCAGAGCATTATGCTTTAGGCGACATATTCGTCCTTTGCTCCCATGAACTGGACAAAGGAGTTCTGGTGGAATTGAAAGGTCGTGGGTGCAGACAATTTGAAAGCTATCTTCTGGCACAACAAAGAAGCTGGTATGAGTTCTTTATGGACGTTTTGGTGGCTGGCGGTGTGATGAAACGCCTTGACCTTGCCATTAACGATAAGACAGGGATTTTGAATATCCCTGTACTCACTGAAAAGTGCCAACAGGAAGAATGTATCTCCGTCTTCCGCAGTTTTAAAAGCTATCGCAGTGGCGAACTGGTACGCAAAGAGGAAAAGGAATGTATGGGAAACACCCTCTATATCGGTTCATTACAAAGTGAAGTTTATTTCTGTATCTATGAAAAGGACTACGAGCAGTACAAGAAAAATGATATTCCCATTGAAGACGCAGAAGTAAAAAACCGTTTTGAGATTCGATTGAAAAATGAGCGTGCCTATTATGCAGTCCGTGATTTACTCGTCTATGACAATCCAGAGCATACCGCCTTTAAAATTATCAATCGGTATATCCGTTTTGTAGATAAAGACGATTCCAAACCTCGTTCTGATTGGAAACTGAATGAAGAATGGGCTTGGTTTATTGGGAACAATCGTGAACGATTAAAACTAACCACAAAACCAGAGCCTTACTCCTTCCAAAGGACGCTGAACTGGCTATCTCATCAAGTTGCCCCGACCTTAAAGGTTGCGATTAAACTTGATGAAATCAACCAGACGCAGGTTGTAAAAGACATTCTCGACCATGCGAAACTGACAGACCGACACAAGCAGATTTTGAAGCAACAGTCAGTAAAAGAACAGGACGTGATAACAACAAAAAAATAACTCAAATACAAATTCATTGAATATAGAGAGGAGAACATTTTTATGAATTTTGGACAAAACCTTTATAACTGGTTTCTATCAAACGCTCAATCACTGGTGCTTTTAGCAATCGTTGTGATTGGCTTGTATCTTGGCTTCAAGCGTGAGTTTAGCAAACTGATTGGCTTTTTAATTATTGCGATTATTGCGGTTGGCTTAGTCTTCAACGCTGCTGGAGTAAAAGACATTTTACTAGAGCTATTCAATCGCATTATTGGTGCTTAAATAAAACCGTTCTTTTGTGGAATATAAGTGGTTTTCTTATGTTCCGCAAAGGAATGGTACACCAAACGAAGTGCGGTAGGGATTTTTGAATCTCTACAAAGAAAGGACGTGAATATATGGACGATATGCAAGTCTATATTGCGAATTTAGGCAAATACAATGAGGGCGAATTGGTCGGTGCGTGGTTTACCTTTCCCATTGACTTTGAGGAAGTCAAAGAGAAAATCGGCTTGAATGATGAATATGAGGAATACGCCATTCATGACTACGAGTTACCCTTTACGGTTGACGAATACACTTCCATTGGCGAACTCAATCGACTATGGGAAATGGTATCGGAATTACCCGAAGAATTACAATCGGAGCTATCTGCTCTGCTCACTCATTTTTCAAGCATTGAAGAACTAAGCGAACATCAAGAGGATATTATCATTCATTCCGATTGTGATGATATGTATGACGTGGCACGCTACTACATTGAAGAAACGGGTGCTTTAGGCGAAGTACCAGCTAGTCTTCAAAACTATATTGATTATCAAGCCTATGGTCGGGATTTAGACCTTTCAGGAACGTTTATCTCAACCAATCATGGGATTTTTGAAATCGTCTATTAAATCTGTCGGTACATTACTACTGGCAGATTTTCTATTTTACGGGGTGGCTCAATCAGCTACCCCTATTTTTTATGAAAGGATTGATTACATGAAGAAAATACGAAGCTATACCAGTATCTGGTCTGTGGAAAAGGTACTGTATTCTATCAATGATTTTAGACTTCCGTTTCCCATAACCTTTACGCAAATGACATGGTTTGTCGTGTCACTCTTTGCAGTGATGATACTTGGCAACTTGCCCCCTCTTTCCATGATAGAGGGAGCATTTCTCAAATACTTTGGGATTCCTGTGGCTTTCACATGGTTTATGTCTACAAAAACTTTTGATGGTAAAAAGCCTTATGGATTTTTGAAGTCTGTCATTGCTTATGCACTGCGACCAAAGCTGACCTATGCAGGAAAAAAGTAACGCTTGGCAGAAACCAGCCACAAGAAGCCATTACAGCAGTTAGGAGTGAATTTTATGGCATATCCAATTAAATACATTGAAAACAATCTCGTCTGGAATAAAGACGGGGAATGTTATGCTTACTATGAGCTTGTTCCTTACAATTACTCATTTCTAAGTCCAGAACAGAAAATACAAGTGCATGATTCTTTCAGACAGCTTATCGCACAAAATCGTGATGGCAAAATTCATGCTTTACAAATCAGTACAGAATCCAGCATACGTTCTGCACAAGAGCGTTCCAAAAATGAAGTCACTGGCAAGCTCAAAGCGGTTGCCTATGACAAAATCGACCAACAGACAGACGCTTTAATATCCATGATTGGCGAAAATCAAGTGAACTACCGTTTCTTTATCGGCTTTAAGTTGCTTCTCAACGATCAGGAGTTTTCTATGAAAAGTCTTACCGTTGAAGCAAAAAATGCTTTGTCTGATTTTGTCTATGATGTGAACCATAAGCTGATGGGCGATTTTGTTAGTATGAGTAATGATGAAATCCTGCGTTTTCAGAAGATGGAAAAGCTCTTAGAAAATAAAATCTCTCGTCGTTTCAAAATCCGCAGGTTAGATAAGGACGACTTCGGCTATCTGATTGAACACCTTTACGGACAGACAGGCACTGCCTATGAAGAGTATGAGTACCATCTATCAAAGAAAAAGCTGGATAATGAAACGCTGATTAAATACTATGACTTGATTAAGCCTACTCGCTGTTTGGTGGAAGAAAAACAGCGATATTTGAAAATCCAGCAGGAAGATGAAACCGTCTATGTAGCTTACTTTACCATTAACAGCATTGTCGGAGAACTGGACTTCCCGTCCTCTGAAATCTTCTACTACCAGCAACAGCAATTTACATTCCCGATTGATACGTCAATGAATGTGGAAATTGTAGCGAATCGTAAAGCCCTATCTACTGTCCGCAATAAAAAGAAAGAACTGAAAGACTTGGATAACCACGCTTGGCAAAGTGATAATGAAACCAGCTCCAATGTGGCGGAAGCTCTGGAAAGTGTGAATGAGCTGGAAACCAATTTAGACCAAAGCAAGGAATCTATGTACAAGCTGTCTTATGTGGTAAGGGTATCAGCAAATGATCTTGACGAACTCAAACGTCGTTGTAATGAAGTGAAAGATTTTTATGACGATTTAAGCGTAAAACTGGTACGACCATTTGGGGATATGCTCGGCTTACATGAAGAATTTTTACCTGCCAGCAAGCGTTATATGAATGATTATATTCAATACGTGACCTCTGATTTCCTCGCTGGTTTAGGTTTTGGTGCTACTCAAATGCTGGGGAAAATGAGGGGATTTATGTTGGCTACAGCTTAGATACTGGACGCAATGTCTATCTGAAACCTGCTCTTGCCAGTCAAGGGGTTAAGGGTTCAGTAACCAATGCGTTAGCGTCGGCTTTTGTTGGTTCGCTGGGTGGTGGTAAATCCTTTGCGAATAACCTTATCGTCTATTATGCGGTGCTTTATGGGGCACAAGCAGTGATTGTAGACCCAAAAGCAGAACGTGGCAGATGGAAAGAAACCTTGCCAGAGATTTCCCATGAAATCAATATCGTCACTCTGACTTCTGATGAGAAAAACAAAGGCTTACTTGACCCTTATGTGATTATGAAAAATCCCAAAGATTCTGAATCACTGGCTATTGATATTCTGACATTCCTTACGGGGATTTCCTCTCGTGATGGGGAACGCTTCCCAATCCTTAGAAAAGCCATTCGTGCAGTAACCAATAGTGAAGTACGAGGGTTGATGAAAGTGATTGAGGAATTACGGGTTGAGAATACGCCACTAAGTACCAGTATAGCCGACCATATCGAAAGTTTTACAGACTATGACTTTGCACATTTATTATTCAGTAATGGTTATGTGGAGCAGTCTATCAGCTTAGAAAAACAACTGAACATTATACAGGTTGCGGACTTGGTACTTCCCGACAAGGAAACTTCCTTTGAGGAATATACCACTATGGAGCTTTTATCCGTTGCTATGCTGATTGTCATTAGTACCTTTGCTTTAGACTTTATCCATACAGACCGAAGCATTTTCAAGATTGTAGATTTAGACGAAGCATGGAGCTTTTTACAGGTAGCACAAGGAAAAACACTATCTATGAAGCTGGTTCGGGCTGGTCGTGCTATGAACGCTGGGGTATATTTCGTGACCCAAAATACAGACGACCTCTTAGATGAAAAACTGAAAAATAACCTCGGCTTAAAATTTGCATTTCGTTCCACTGACCTTAACGAGATTAAAAAGACCTTAGCCTTTTTTGGTGTAGACCCAGAGGACGAAAACAATCAGAAGCGATTGCGTGATTTGGAAAACGGGCAATGCCTTATCAGTGATTTATATGGTCGTGTCGGTGTGATACAGTTCCACCCTGTATTTGAAGAACTGCTCCATGCCTTTGATACCAGACCACCTGTGCGAAAAGAGGTGTAAATGTGAAACCATCAATAGTAAACAGAATAAAATCAAACTGGACGCTGAAACGTCTAGGTAAAGTGGCAATGACAGTGGCTTTCACACTTGTGATTGCCATTTTTCTTTTAGCCATGCTGGGAACGGTGGTTCAAGCTGCGGGCTTGGTAGATGATACGGTCAATGTGGCAAATGAATACAGCCGATACCCACTTGAAAACTATCAACTGGATTTTTATGTGGATAATAGCTGGGGCTGGCTTCCGTGGAACTGGTCGGACGGGATTGGAAAACAGGTCATGTATGGACTATATGCCATTACCAATTTTATTTGGACAATCAGTTTGTATGTTTCCAATGCGACAGGTTACTTAGTACAGGAAGCCTATTCCTTAGACTTCATTTCCGCTACAGCAGATTCCATTGGTAAGAATATGCAGACCTTAGCTGGTGTGAGTGCAAACGGATTTTCAACAGAGGGTTTCTATGTTGGATTCCTCTTACTCTTGATTTTGGTTCTTGGGGTTTATGTTGCCTATACGGGACTGATAAAGAGAGAAACCACAAAGGCAATTCATGCCATTATGAATTTTGTGCTGGTGTTTATCCTATCGGCTTCCTTTATTGCCTACGCTCCCGACTACATTAAAAAAATCAATGACTTTTCATCAGACATCAGTAATGCCAGTTTATCACTTTTGGCACGAAGATTGTCATGCCCCATTCCGATAGTCAAGGCAAGGACAGCGTGGACTTAATCAGAGATAGCCTGTTTTCCATACAGGTTCAGCAACCGTGGCTACTGCTTCAATACAACAGTTCAGACATTGAAAGTATCGGTATTGACCGTGTGGAAAGCCTGCTCTCCACCAGCCCAGATTCCAACAATGGCGAAGACAGAGAAAAAATTGTTGCGGAAGAAATTGAAGACAGAAGCAATACCAATCTAACCATTACAAAGACCATTAACCGTTTAGGTACAGTCTTCTTCCTATTTGTCTTCAATATTGGGATTTCCATATTTGTATTCCTATTAACAGGAATCATGATTTTCTCGCAGGTACTTTTTATCATCTATGCTATGTTTCTGCCTGTGAGCTTTATTTTAAGCATGATTCCATCATTTGATGGTATGTCAAAACGAGCCATAACAAAGCTCTTTAATACCATTTTGACACGAGCTGGAATCACATTGATTATTACGACAGCATTTAGTATTTCAACCATGCTCTATACCTTATCGGCTGGTTATCCGTTCTTTTTGATTGCTTTTCTACAGATTGTGACCTTTGCAGGAATCTACTTCAAGCTGGGCGATTTAATGAGTATGTTTTCTCTACAAGTAACGATTCTCAAAGTGTGGGAAGTCGTGTGATGAGAAAACCTCGTATGCTTATGCACGCTCACATGCACCGTCTACAGCGGAAACTTGGACGTTCCATGACTACTCTAGGGGCTGGGTCTGCCATTGTTACAGGTAAAAAAGGACAGTCGGGTTCGGGGAGTTCTGCAAGGACACAAGCAGATCACTCCCGACCAGACGGAAAGGAAAAATCAACACTTGGAAAACGTATCGGTCAAACCATCGGTACAGTAGCTGATACCAAAGACAGAATGGTAGACACTGCTAGTGGTTTGAAAGAACAGGTTAAAGATTTGCCGACCAATGCAAGATATGCAGTATATCAAGGAAAATCCAAAGTAAAAGAGAATGTCCGTGATTTAACCAGTAGTATTTCTCAAACCAAAGCGGACAGAGCCAGTGGACGCAAGGAACAGCAGGAACAAAGGCGAAAAACCATTGCGAAGCGTCGCTCTGAAATGGAACAGGTCAAACAGAAAAAACAGCCTGCTTCTTCTGTTCATGAAAGACCGACTACAAGACAAGAACAATATCATGATGAACAGACCTCAAAACAGTCTAATATTCAGACTTCATATAAGGAATCTCAACAAGCCAAACAAGAGCGTCCAGCAGTTAAGTCCGATTTTTCAAGTCCAAAAGTGGAACGCCAAGGCAATACCGTTCAAGAAAAAACCGTTCAAAAGCCAGCAACTTCAACCACTACAGCAGATAGAACTTCACAACGTCCAATCACAAAAGAACGTCCGTCTACTGTTCAAAGAGTACCACTACAAAATACAAGAAGTAGACCACCAATCAAAACCGCCACCATTAAGAAAGTCGGTAAGAAACCATGAAGTTGAAAACTTTAGTGATTGGTGGTTCTGGATTATTCTTGATGGTCTTCTCACTGCTTCTGTTTGTTGCCATTTTATTTTCAGATGAACAGGACAGCGGAATTTCCAATATTCATTATGGAGGTGTGAATGTTTCCGCAGAAGTGCTGGCTCATAAGCCTATGGTAGAAAAATATGCCAAAGAATATGGCGTTGAAGAATATGTCAACATACTTCTTGCGATTATACAGGTGGAATCGGGCGGTACTGCGGAAGATGTTATGCAGTCCTCGGAATCCCTCGGTCTTCCACCTAATTCATTGAGTACAGAAGAATCCATTAAGCAAGGTGTGAAGTATTTCAGTGAATTATTAGCCAGTAGCGAAAGGCTCAGTGTAGATTTAGAATCGGTTATCCAGTCCTACAATTATGGTGGTGGTTTCTTAGGGTATGTGGCTAATCGTGGAAATAAATATACCTTTGAACTGGCTCAAAGTTTCTCAAAAGAGTATTCAGGTGGCGAAAAAGTGTCTTACCCCAATCCCATAGCCATACCTATCAATGGGGGCTGGCGATACAACTATGGCAATATGTTTTATGTGCAACTGGTAACGCAGTATCTTGTCACAACAGAGTTTGATGATGATACGGTACAAGCCATCATGGACGAAGCACTGAAATATGAGGGCTGGCGATACGTTTACGGTGGAGCTTCCCCGACTACTTTTTGATTGTAGCGGACTGACACAATGGACGTATGGAAAAGCTGGAATTAACTTACCACGAACCGCACAACAGCAATATGATGTGACCCAGCATATCCCACTATCGGAAGCACAAGCTGGCGATTTGGTTTTCTTTCATTCTACCTATAACGCTGGCTCTTATATTACTCATGTTGGGATATACCTTGGCAATAACCGTATGTTTCATGCAGGCGACCCAATCGGTTATGCCGACTTAACAAGCCCCTACTGGCAACAGCATTTAGTGGGAGCAGGACGAATCAAACAATGAGAAAGGAAGATTTAATGATGAAATTTAGAAAAAATCAGAATAAAGAAAAACAGATACCAAAGGAAAAGAAACCTCGTGTCTACTATAAGGTCAATCCTCATAAAAAGGTTGTGATTGCCTTGTGGGTACTTTTAGGGCTTAGTTTCAGCTTTGCGATATTCAAGCACTTTACAGCTATAGATACTCATACTATTCACGAAACAACTATCATAGAAAAGGAATACGTTGATACTCATCATGTAGAAAATTTTGTAGAGAACTTTGCGAAAGTCTACTATTCATGGGAGCAATCCGATAAGTCCATTGATAATCGAATGGAAAGTCTAAAAGGCTATCTGACAGATGAACTTCAAGCTCTCAATGTTGATACAGTACGCAAAGATATTCCTGTATCGTCTTCTGTAAGAGGATTTCAGATATGGACGGTAGAGCCAACTGGCGACAATGAGTTTAATGTAACCTACAGTGTAGACCAGCTCATTACAGAGGGAGAAAATACAAAGACCGTCCACTCTGCTTATATAGTGAGTGTCTATGTAGATGGTTCTGGAAATATGGTACTGGTTAAGAATCCGACCATTACCAACATACCTAAGAAATCAAGTTATAAACCAAAAGCCATTGAAAGTGAGGGGACGGTTGATTCCATTACAACCAATGAAATCAATGAGTTTTTAACGACGTTCTTCAAGCTCTATCCTACAGCGACAGCCAGTGAACTTTCCTACTATGTGAATGACGGGATATTAAAACCAATCGGAAAAGAGTACATCTTTCAAGAACTGGTAAATCCTATTCACAATCGTAAGGATAATCAAGTCACGGTATCGCTGACAGTGGAGTATATCGACCAGCAGACCAAAGCAACGCAGGTATCTCAATTTGATTTGGTACTTGAAAAGAACGGGAGTAATTGGAAGATTATAGAATAACAAATATTGGTACATTATTACAGCTATTTTGTAATCACGTACTCTCTTTGATAAAAAATTGGAGATTCCTTTACAAATATGCTCTTACGTGCTATAATTTAAGTATCTATTTAAAAGGAGTTAATAAATATGCGGCAAGGTATTCTTAAATAAACTGTCAATTTGATAGTGGGAACAAATAATTGGATGTCCTTTTTTAGGAGGGCTTAGTTTTTTGTACCCAGTTTAAGAATACCTTTATCATGTGATTCTAAAGTATCGGAGAATATCTGTATGCTTTGTATACCTATGGTTATGCATAAAAATCCCAGTGATAAAAGTATTTATCACTGGGATTTTTATGCCCTTTTGGGTTTTTGAATGGAGGAAAATCACATGAAAATTATTAATATTGGAGTTTTAGCTCATGTTGATGCAGGAAAAACTACCTTAACAGAAAGCTTATTATATAACAGTGGAGCGATTACAGAATTAGGAAGCGTGGACAAAGGTACAACGAGGACGGATAATACGCTTTTAGAACGTCAGAGAGGAATTACAATTCAGACAGGAATAACCTCTTTTCAGTGGGAAAATACGAAGGTGAACATCATAGACACGCCAGGACATATGGATTTCTTAGCAGAAGTATATCGTTCATTATCAGTATTAGATGGGGCAATTCTACTGATTTCTGCAAAAGATGGCGTACAAGCACAAACTCGTATATTATTTCATGCACTTAGGAAAATGGGGATTCCCACAATCTTTTTTATCAATAAGATTGACCAAAATGGAATTGATTTATCAACGGTTTATCAGGATATTAAAGAGAAACTTTCTGCCGAAATTGTAATCAAACAGAAGGTAGAACTGTATCCTAATATGTGTGTGACGAACTTTACCGAATCTGAACAATGGGATACGGTAATAGAGGGAAACGATGACCTTTTAGAGAAATATATGTCCTAGTAAATCATTAGAAGCATTGGAACTCGAACAAGAGGAAAGCATAAGATTTCATAATTGTTCCCTGTTCCCTGTTTATCACGGAAGTGCAAAAAACAATATAGGGATTGATAACCTTATAGAAGTGATTACGAATAAATTTTATTCATCAACACATCGAGGTCCGTCTGAACTTTGCGGAAATGTTTTCAAAATTGAGTATTCGGAAAAAAGACAGCGTCTTGCATATATACGTCTTTATAGTGGCGTACTGCATTTGCGAGATTCGGTTAGAATATCGGAAAAGGAAAAAATAAAAATTACAGAAATGTATACTTCAATAAATGGTGAATTATGTAAAATCGATAAGGCTTATTGGGGAAATTGTTATTTTGCAGAATGAGTTTTTGAAGTTAAATAGTGTTCTTGGAGATACAAAGCTATTGCCACAGAGAGAGAGAATTGAAAATCCCCTCCCTCTGCTGCAAACGACTGTTGAACCGAGCAAACCTCAACAAAGGGAAATGTTACTTGATGCACTTTTAGAAATCTCCGACAGTGACCCGCTTCTGCGATATTATGTGGATTCTGCGACACATGAAATCATACTTTCTTTCTTAGGGAAAGTACAAATGGAAGTGACTTGTGCTCTGCTGCAAGAAAAGTATCATGTGGAGATAGAAATAAAAGAGCCTACAGTCATTTATATGGAAAGACCGTTAAAAAAAGCAGAGTATACCATTCACATCGAAGTTCCACCGAATCCTTTCTGGGCTTCCATTGGTCTATCTGTAGCACAGCTTCCATTAGGGAGCGGAGTACAGTATGAGAGCTCGGTTTCTCTTGGATACTTAAATCAATCGTTTCAAAATGCAGTTATGGAGGGGATACGCTATGGCTGTGAACAAGGATTGTATGGTTGGAATGTGACGGACTGTAAAATCTGTTTTAAGTATGGCTTATACTATAGCCCTGTTAGTACCCCAGCAGATTTTCGGATGCTTGCTCCTATTGTATTGGAACAAGTCTTAAAAAAAGCTGGAACAGAATTGTTAGAGCCATATCTTAGTTTTAAAATTTATGCGCCACAGGAATATCTTTCACGAGCATACAACGATGCTCCTAAATATTGTGCGAACATCGTAGACACTCAATTGAAAAATAATGAGGTCATTCTTAGTGGAGAAATCCCTGCTCGGTGTATTCAAGAATATCGTAGTGATTTAACTTTCTTTACAAATGGACGTAGTGTTTGTTTAACAGAGTTAAAAGGGTACCATGTTACTACGTGAACCTGTTTGCCAGCCCCGTCGTCCAAATAGTCGGATAGATAAAGTACGATATATGTTCAATAAAATAACTTAGTGTATTTTATGTTGTTATATAAATATGGTTTCTTGTTAAATAAGATGAAATATTTTTTAATAAAGATTTGAATTAAAGTGTAAAGGAGGAGATAGTTATTATAAACTACAAGTGGATATTGTGTCCTGTATGTGGAAATAAAACACGATTAAAGATAAGGGAAGATACTGAATTAAAAAAATTCCCCCTCTATCGTCCGAAATGCAGACAAGAAAATTTAATTGAAATAAAGCAGTTCAAAGTAACTGTGATTACAGAGCCAGACGCAAAGACGCAGAGCCGATAAAATGAGATTAATACAATCTCATTTTATCGGCTCTTTCCGTTATGTATGGATTCTTTTAATTAGTCTTCGATGTTTCTTGCTTCGTTGATACCGCTGGCTAAAGATTCCATTAAGGATAGTTCTTTGTCTGTAAAGCTATCCATGTATTTCTCTATCTGTAATCGTCGGGTGCTTTTTACCAAGTTATTAGCAGGTAAGAAAAATTCATCAACGGAAACATGAAGTAACGATACAAGGTCATAAAGAACTTGTATGCTGGGGTGTTGCCCTTTATTTTCAATATTAGTTAAGTACCGTGGGTCAATTTCAATCAATGCTCCCACTTGTTCACGAGTTAAACCTCGTTTCAATCGAGCTTCTTTAATGGCTAAACCAAAGGCTCTAAAATCATATTTATCTTCTTTTTTACGCATAGTAGACCACCTCTATACATTTTATTGTCCCTACTGAATTAAAAACAGGTATAGAAAAACGTGTTATATGGTTTATAGGTTTATATTTAATAAAAAGCACTACTAAACGCCAATAAAAAAACCGTTATATGGTAGTGCTATTTACGCTGTTAAAATATTGTATATTACTTCCAAATGGCGGTTTGTTGGAGGTCAACGTCGCCATGAAGTACATCATATACAATAAATTTCCTTACATTGGGTTCTTGTCAAAAAAAGTCGTCTATCTGCAATAGATAAGTACGTCCACCAATGTGGTTTTATAAATCATATAGATAGAATAACAGAAGCATGTAAACAGAGAAATAAATCTGTTTATATGCTTTTTTGGCTATTCAGAACTTTTTTACAAAGTTTATTTATCAGTAATGCAACAAATCCCCCTTTCACATTGGGACTAAGAGTGAAAGGAGATAAACGAGCAAGGCTCACTTCCTTTCCTAGACAGAAAGGGGGTGAGAAACATGAAACCATCTTCTTTTCAGACCACAATAGAAAATCAGTTTGACTATATCTGTAAACGTGCTATGGAAGACGAGCGAAAGAATTATATGCTTTATCTTTCAAGGATTGCAAAGCGTGAGGTGTCCTTTTCGGATGTTGGCGATTATCTTGTTAGCCAGTTTGCGACAACAGATAACTATTCAACTGACTTTCAGATTTTTACACTCAATGGGTTATCAGTAGGCGTTGAAAATGATTTGTTGAGTGAAGCATTACGTGAGTTGCCAGACAAGAAACGTGAAATTCTACTGCTGTTTTACTTTATGGACATGAGCGATTCAGAAATTGCAGACCTGTTGAAATTGAACCGTTCTACTGTCTATCGGCATAGAACCAGTGGACTAGCCTTAATTAAAAAGTTTATGGAGGAATTTGAAGAATGAAAACACAATATCCTATGATTCCCTTTCCTCTCATTGTAAAGGCAACAGATGGCGATACCGAAGCGATTAACCAGATTCTACATCATTACAGAGGGTACATAACGAAGCGTTCCCTACGACTTATGAAAGATGAATATGGCAATCAAAGTATGGTCGTTGATGAAGTCTTACGTGGAAGAATGGAAACCAGACTGATTACAAAGATTTTGTCATTTGAAATTAAGTAATATCCTCTCTCCTTTCGTGGAAGCGTGCTAAACCATTCCACGCTTCCCGAACAGGGAGGTTTGTTATTCCACCAAAGCATGAGCTTTCAATGTGTTTTGATAGGCTAACGAGCCATTGTTCTTTGAAAACTGAATAAAAGTAATCGAATACGTTTCGATAAGAAAAGAGCCAACGGAACTAACCGCCATGACCTATCTTATAAAGATAGCGAGCGATTCATGTTAGTGATCCGAGAAGCAATCTTTAGCAGGATTGCCTGCAACGACATTCTTATCGTGATAATGATACTCCCATACAGTCAATAGTCCGAGCGTGATAAAACCGTCGCAGGCAATGAGTATGGCTACATGAGAACCATGCAGGGGTGGAACTCCCGTGAGCTTTGCTAAAGCTGTTCGATTGCTGGTAAAACAACTTTTATGAAATCCAAATAAGTGATTTGGAAAGGAGGATTTTATGAAGCAGACTGACATTCCTATTTGGGAACGTTATACCCTAACCATTGAAGAAGCGTCAAAATATTTTCGTATTGGCGAAAACAAGCTACGACGCTTGGCAGAGGAAAATAAAAATGCAAATTGGCTGATTATGAATGGCAATCGTATTCAGATTAAACGAAAACAATTTGAAAAAATTATAGATACATTGGACGCAATCTAGCGTCGCCAAAGGGTCTTGTATATGATAAAATAGTATTAAGTCGTATCAAGGCTCTTTCCATAAAGGAAAGGAGCAAATGCCATGTCAGAAAAAAGACGTGACAATAAAGGTCGAATCTTAAAGACTGGAGAGAGCCAACGAAAAGACGGAAGATACTTATACAAATATATAGATTCATTTGGAGAACCGCAATTTGTTTACTCGTGGAAACTTGTGGCTACAGACCGAGTACCAGCAGGAAAGCGTGATTGTATCTCACTTAGAGAGAAAATCGCAGAGTTACAGAAAGACATTCATGATGGTATTGATGTTGTAGGAAAGAAAATGACACTCTGCCAGCTTTACGCAAAACAGAACGCTCAAAGACCAAAGGTTAGAAAAAACACTGAAACTGGACGCAAATATCTTATGGATATTTTGAAGAAAGACAAGTTAGGTGTAAGAAGTATTGACAGTATTAAGCCATCAGACGCTAAAGAATGGGCTATTAGAATGAGTGAAAATGGTTATGCTTATCAAACCATCAATAACTACAAACGTTCTTTAAAGGCTTCATTCTATATTGCTATACAAGATGATTGTGTTCGGAAGAATCCATTTGACTTTCAACTGAAAGCAGTTCTTGATGATGATACTGTCCCTAAGACCGTACTAACAGAAGAACAGGAAGAAAAACTGTTAGCCTTTGCAAAAGCTGATAAAACCTACAGCAAAAATTATGATGAAATTCTGATACTCTTAAAAACAGGTCTTCGTATTTCAGAGTTTGGTGGTTTGACACTTCCAGATTTAGATTTTGAGAATCGTCTTGTCAATATAGACCATCAGCTATTGAGAGATACTGAAATTGGGTACTACATTGAAACACCAAAGACCAAAAGTGGCGAACGTCAAGTTCCTATGGTTGAAGAAGCCTATCAAGCATTTAAGCGAGTGTTAGCGAATCGAAAGAATGATAAGCGTGTTGAGATTGATGGATATAGTGATTTCCTCTTTCTTAATAGAAAGAACTATCCAAAAGTGGCAAGTGATTACAACGGCATGATGAAAGGTCTTGTTAAGAAATACAATAAGTATAACGAGGATAAATTGCCACACATCACTCCACATAGTTTGCGACATACATTCTGTACCAACTATGCAAATGCAGGAATGAATCCAAAGGCATTACAGTACATTATGGGACATGCTAATATAGCCATGACGCTGAACTATTACGCACATGCAACATTCGATTCTGCAATGGCAGAAATGAAACGCTTGAATAAAGAGAAGCAACAGGAGCGTCTTGTTGCTTAGTAGTACAAATGAATTTACTACTTATTTACCACTTCTGACAGCTAAGACATGAGGAAATATGCAAAGAAACGTGAAGTATCTTCCTACAGTAAAAATACTCGAAAGCACATAGAATAAGGCTTTACGAGCATTTAAGAAAATATAAAAAGATAATTAGAAATTTATACTTTGTTTACATTAAAAATAGTATCATAATACCCTTTAGCAATCATATAAATGATTTTAAGATAAGCTTGAGATTCTGGTAGATCTCGTTTTTCAATCTGAAAAACAAAATAGTCTGCTTTTAATTTATCCTTTTCCTCTATCGCTTTAAAAAGTCCATTAATTAAAATGGTATCAATACCGACTTTGTTACTAGGTAAAGAGCCTAATAAATCCGTCTTTTGCAACATCTCCCTAGAATATTTAAAATAGAGGGGCAGAGGAAACAAAGTAGAAATCGTTGAAAATAGTTCCAATTCATAATTTCCCCAGATATCAATAGTAAAAAATAGTCATAGAGAAAAGTCAGTTCTTCATCCGTTGCCCTTATTTCTGAATCAAAAAACACAAGAAGGCTTTTGATACGAATCATTTGTAAAAGATAGCTTTTTTCACCACTTGATCTATACTTTTGAATCGTCTCTTCATACAAGGCGTGGAGAGAATCAATCCCTTCTCTATCATATAGTTCCCAGAGATTTTCTTGAAAAGCCAAAGCCTTTTTCTGAGAAAAACCACGTACCAAGTACATAAATTCATTCAAATCAGAGTGGATGTTATCTAAGGCAGTAATCAATTTCATAGATGATAAGTCTGCTTCTCCACGCTCAAATTTGCTCAGCATGGAATAAGTAAACTCTCCTCCCGTCGCCTCCTGTAGAGATACATTCCGACTCTTTCTCAATTCTTTAAAAACTTCTCCCAGATTTTGCATATTGACTCCCCACAATGCTTAACTCTCTAACTCATAAAAGTGATGATTGATAGCAACCAGTACAGAAAATTTCAAGTCTTGACGATAACGACAACTCCTATGAATGATGTACAGATTGCCTAGCCCTTTTTTATTTATGGCTCAATTTCTTGGTCAAGAAGTCTCCCAAGAATTGGATTGTAAAGATAATCAAGATGATAATGATGGTTGCCAAGATGGTCACATCGTGATTGTAGCGATTAAATCCATAAGCGATGGCTACGTTACCGATACCACCAGCTCCAACCGCACCCGCCATAGCTGTTTCCCCAACAAGGGAAATCAAGGTCACAGTCGTCACACGGATCAAATCTGGAAGACCTTCTGATAGGTAAACACCCACGATGTCCCAGAAAGTCGCTCCGCTCGCTTGAGCCGCCTCAATGACACCACCATCCAATTCAGCCAAGACAACCTGCACTTGACGGGCAAAGAAGGCAAAGACCGCAAAAGATAGGGGTACGATAGCTGCATTTGGACCAATGCTTGTTCCTACGATTAGATGAGAGAAGGGTGACAAGACTGCCAAGAGAATGATGAAAGGAACCGCACGGAAAATAGAGGTAATCTTATCTAAAATCCAGAAGACGACCTTATTTTCCAAGACACCACCTGGCGCTGTCAAGACAAGGAAAAGACCTGCCACCAGTCCCAAGAGCCCTCCGATGATAAAGGAAAGAACTGTCATATAAAGGGTTAGGTAGATGGCTGTTCCCCAGCCTGCTTGACCAGCCCAGCCCATCTTATAGACATTTGGTAAGTATGCTTTAATCAATTCTGACATCTTACTGTCCTCCCTTCAATACTTTTAGTTGCACACCAGCCTGACGGATGGCCTCTTGAGCGCTTGCCAAGGCTTCTTTTTCCCCTGACAAGACAACCACAAGCTCACCAACAGGAGTACCATCGAGAATTTCAATATTTCCGTAAAGGATATTGGCCGTTACTTGGTAGTGCTTGTACAATTCATTCAAAAGCGGCTCGTCTGTTGAAGCCCCTGCGTACTTGAGTTGAACCAAGATACTGTTTTCAGATAAATGTTCCACGATTTCTTGCTTCTCAATCTTGACCATAGCTTCATCAATACCTGTCGCTGTTGAGATAAAATCTTGAGTCAAAGGTTGTTTAGGGTCTGAGAAGATTTCAAGGACACTACCCTCTTCAATCAAATGTCCGTCCTGCATAACTGCTACACGGTTGGCAATGTCTTTGACAATCTGCATTTCATGCGTAATCAAGACAACTGTCAAGCCTAATTTCTGGTTCAAATCTTGCAACAAGGCCAAAATCTGCTTGGTTGTCTTAGGGTCAAGGGCAGAAGTTGACTCGTCTGAAATCAAGATTTTTGGATCATTTGCCAAGGCACGCGCAATGGCTACACGCTGTTTTTGCCCACCAGATAGTTGTGAAGGGTAGTTTTCAGCACGGTCTGCCAAACCAACCAAGTCCAACAACTTAGCTACTTTAGCCTTCTTGTCTTCCTTGCTGAGTCCAGAGTGTTTAAGGGCAAAGGCTACATTCTCCTCTGCTGTCTTTTGGCTCATCAGGTTAAAGTGCTGGAAAATCATCCCGATATCCTGACGTTTACGACGCAACTGCTCGGCCGTCAAGGTGACCTTACCATCAAAAATCACATCGTCGTCAATGGTAATTTTCCCTGCAGATGGTTTTTGTAAGAGATTAATCACCCGTACAAGGGTTGATTTCCCTGCTCCAGAATATCCAACGATTCCGTAGATATCCCCTTCTTGGATGTGAATGGTCACATCCTTGACCGCTGTGATAGTTCTCCTCTTTTGGTGAAAAGTCACATCGATCTGATCTAACTTGATAATATCTCTACTCATAGCTTCTAATCAGCTCCTCTACTAATTCAATATGGGTGTAGTAATCGGCGATTCGCACGTTCTCATCTCCACCGTGGTCTCGGCTATTGGCATTTCCTAGACCGAAGGCCACCATTGGCACCTCTAGGGCATCAAAGACCGTATGCATAGGCCCTGTCCCTGCTGTCGTCGGCAAGACTGAAACGCCCTGTGGATAGAATTTCTTGGCCAACTCAATCACATTGAGAATGGCTGGTGCGCTCATATCGCTTCGATAGCTCATCTCTCCCAAGGTATAGTATAATTCTACCCTATCAAAGCCATTTTTGTCTAGCTGTTTCCGAATTTTTTCCAGAACATCATGCGGTTCTAAGCCCGGAACCAGACGAACCTCTAGCTTGGCACTGGCTTCTGCAGGCAAAATCGTTTTAACTCCTTGTCCTTGATAACCTGACTGAATCCCTTCGATATTAAGGGCTGGTTCAAAAAAGAAACGTTTTAGAAAGGCCATCCGCTCCTCCTGTAAGAGAGGCAACTCCAATCCATAAATCCGACTAACTTCCTCTGGGTTTCGTTGACCATAAGTTTCTAGCAAGGACATTTCTCGTTCATTTGGCTCTTGTACTTCTTCGTACAAACCTTCAACCAAGATACGGCCATCCGCAGCACGAAGAGACTGTAAGGCTTGGAGGAGATACCAAGGAGCTGATTCCACAACCCCACCATAACTAGAATGGATATCGACATCCGCACTTTTTACCTTGGCATCAAAGGTCACAATCCCCTTATTTCCACCAGAAATTTCCAGCTGTTCCAAGGCATTTTTGGTTCCTTGTTCCCAGACCAATAAATCCGCCCCACGGAGTTTATCCGCATGTTTTTCCAGATACTTATCTAGGTCTGTCGAGGCCGATTCCTCCGCTCCCTCCATGATAAAACTGATGTTGACAGGCAGGTCATCGTGGTGCTGCATGTATTTTCTCAAAGCACTCAAACGAGCTGTGATATGACCCTTGTCGTCATCAACTCCACGCCCATACATAAAGCCATTGCGGACCGAAAGCGTAAAGGGATCCTCTGTCCAGACCTGATCCCCGTCCGCTGGTACAGTGTCATAGTGGTTATAGAAAATCAGGGTCTTGGCATCTGGACGCGAACTCTTGAAATGCGCCATGACAAAAGGCGCCGTGTAAGTCTCATCAATCTCCACTTCAGCCCCCACACGCTTGAAAATCTCACCCAGATAGTTGGCAACTTCTTTGAGACCCACTTGCTGGGCAAAGACTGATTTCTTAGAAATCAAGGTACGCAAAACCTCAAAATAATGCTGGGCTACATGATCTTTTTCAAATTTTTCAATTTGTTCTTGTTCGCTAGGAAAAACCATATTCTCTCTACCTTTCTATGAACTACTCTTCCTGACAATTCATGCTCTATACAAAAGCAAGAGGTGGAATTCTCTCTCCCACCTCCCTGTTTCTTATTACCAAACTGGTTGATCCAAACCGTCTGATGTTTCTTCGATAACTTTTTTCACCTCATCTGTGTGGTAAGCTGCGATCACTTTCTTGATAGCATCAGCCTTAGGTGATGTTTCCCAATCTTTTTTCGCAACGATGATGTTGTACCATTGTTTTGAGTTTTCATCAGCTTGTTCTTTGAAGAGTGCTTTCTTGTAGTCCAATTTTGCTTCTGTAACGAAGGTATTGTTTACAACGGCAGCGTCAACTGATGACAATGAACGAGCTGTTTGGCTAGCATCCAATTCAGTGATTTTCAAGTTCTTTGGATTTTCTTTGATGTTAGCAACTGTTGCAAGAGCAGTTCCTGAAACGTCCAATTTAATCAAGCCAGCTGATTGAAGCAAGTAAAGCGCACGACTTTCGTTTGTAGCGTCGTTCGGTACAGCGATTTCTCCGTTTGCTGGGATGTCTTCTACTTTAGTGTACTTGTTGTCACTTCCATTCAAACCTGAGTAAAGGCGGATTGGAGAGATGTATGTATCTGCAATCGCTACAAGGTCTTTTCCGTTTTCTTTGTTCCAGTTGTTCAAGAAGTTATAGTGTTGGAAAGCGTTCAAGTCTACTTCGCCGTCAGCAGTTGCCTTGTTTGGTTGTGAGTAGTCTGTGAACTCTGTAAATTCCAAAGTGATGCCGTCTTTTTTAACCAATTCTTGGACCTTATCCCAACGCGCTTCTTCAGAACCGCTACGGTTGACAGTTGCAATTTTGATAGTTGTTGCATTGTCTGCTTTCTTTTCTGAGTTTCCGCAAGCTGCAAGAGCCAAACCTGCGACTGTAGCAAGGGCTGCTAGGCCAAGCCATTTTTTAATTTTCATGATTCTTTCTCCTTAAAAATAATACCGTACTAGTATCTCACAATTTGTTTGATTTCACAAATTGTTATTAGATAGCCAGATATATAGTTTAAAACTATACCCCTAAAAACTGAGAAATCACCCCCTTACTCAGAATGGATGATTTCAAATAATTATTTAATATCAGCTTCTGCTGGTAGGTAAGTGTCCCCGAAGAATTGTTTTGACAATTTTTCAAGAGTTCCGTCTTTGTAGAGTTCTTGGATACGTTTGTCTACAAATGTTTTCAACTCATCTTGACCTTTAGCAAGAAGTGGGTAAACATAAGGTTGTTGGTCGCTTGGAAGTTCGATAACTTTCAAGTTGTCCAAACCTTGGTCCTTGATGACTGTTTCAACACCGATTTTATCAAAAATCTTGTAGTCAAACTGGCCATCGCTCAAGCGTCCCATGATTTGTTGGAAGTCTGCTTTAGTATACTTTAGGACAGTTGGATTATCTGAATGTTGTTTGTTGTAGTCTTCTAGCTGTTTAGCAGAAGTTGTCCCTTGAACAACTTCTGTTGATTTTCCACCGATATCATCAAGCGATTTGATGCTAGGGTCATCTTTTTTCACTACAAGAACGTTAGGGTTTTTAGCAGTTGGAGCTGCATAAAGGTATTTTTCAGCACGTTCTTTAGTGTAGCTGATGTTGGCAACAGCCATATTGTAACGGTCGGCATCAAGTCCTGCAAAGACTCCTGACCACTCTGTCTTCTCAAACTTGACATCATACTTGTCAGAGTCTTTAAAGATAGCGCGAACCACTTCAATTTCGTAACCAGTCAATTCGCCATTTTCTTCATAGTTGAATGGTTTTGGTGTAGCATTAGTTGCAACGATAATTTCTTTCTTGCTAGCTGCTTCTCCTTCTTTCTTAGCACCACCTGAGCAAGCTGCTAAAACACCTGCAGCAACAAGCCCTAAAGCAGCAAGAGATGAGTATTTAACGATTTTTTTCATGTCATTTCCTCCAAAATAGAATACCTTATAATCTTAACAGAAAAAGACCATTTACGCCATTATATGATATCTATATCTGTGATAGGTTTTCTTTATGGCTGATTTATACTCAATGAAAATCAAAGAGCAAACTAGAAAGCTAGCCACAGGTTGCTCAAAACACTGTTTTGAGGTTGGAGATAAGACTGACGAAGTCAGTTACATATACCTACGGAAAGGCAAAGCTGACGTGGTTTGAAGAGATTTTCGGAGAGTATTAAAAGACCAAACGCAAGACGGCAATCAAGACCACTCCAAAGAGAACTGTTCCGACTAGATTGCGGTAGCGAAAGGCTACCCAAGCTGTTGGAAAGACGGCTAAGAAGTCCAGCCATTTGATTTGAGGCAAACTTCCAACCTTACCTGCCACTACGCTTGAAAGAATCAAGGCAAAAATAATAGAGACGGGCAAGAACTTCAAAAAACGCTCAACGATCGCAGGCAAGCCCTTATACTTGACCAAGATGAAGGGAATCATACGGGGAATCCAGGTCACAAGACCAGAGAAAATAACTGCTAATAAAAGATACTTACTGACCATCTAAAACCACCCCCATGCTACAACCAAGTAGCGTCGCAAACAGAACAGCTAGCGACTGAGACACCACTGTCAAGAGTAAAAAGAAGGACACCGCAACAACTGCTAGGATAATGAGCAGATTGCGGACAGGAATCCGTCTTTGCATAATCTGAAATTGCGAAGCAAAAATACCGATAAACATCCCAACTAGGGCAAAATCTAAACCAAAGATTTCTGTATTTGGTAACAGACCACCCAGAGCCGTTCCGGCAACTGTTCCCACAAACCAAGCCACATAGCTGTTAAGATTGTTTCCGTGCATCCACATAGGATTGACCTTGTCTGCATGGGCCAATTCGCCCATCAAAACACCATAAGTCTCATCCGTCAAGATACTAGACATACCGATATTGTGCCAGAGACTAGTATGACGAAAATAGGTCGACGCATGCAAACTCAACAAAAAGAGACGCAAATTGATCAAAAACCGTCATAGCAATGGCAGCCACAGGCGCTTGAACCGCAATCAGGGCCAACATGGCAAACTGGGCGCTCCCAGCATAAACAAAGAGGCTCATCAAGCCCATCTCAACAGGTGTCACATAGGGCGCACCGATAATCCCACAGGCAAGTCCGATACTGACATAACCAAGGGCCGTTGGCATGGCTGCCTGCGCTCCCTCCCAAAATCCTTTTTCTTTCATCTTTCTCCTCATATTGTCTTAATAGGTGGGCTGAAAAGACTCCAGCCACAGCATGGACTATTATAACACATTCAGGAAAGAGAAAAAAGTCTGTTGATTTTGACCATCATAAAAAGACTGGCAATCCAGTCTCAAACATATATTAAACAAATTCTCCGCTAAATACTTTCACGAATATTCAGAAGCATGACAAAGGCAACTAGAAGAAATAGCAATAAAACAAAGCTAACTGCCAGAGTTCCAAAGCTAGTAGCAATGGTTACCAAAGCTATTGTAAATAAGCTAGGTAAAACAACCGTAATAGCACCGATAGAAGATTGAACTGCTCCCATTGACTCCTCAGGTATTTGTTTAAAGACGAGTTCTTGCAATCTAGGAGAGAGAACACCTGCGAAAAAGGCATCCAAGGTACTAAAGATAAGAATCCAGTCAAAACGAACTGTGGCAAATCCTACTAGAAGAAGCAATTGGATGACAAGTGAGGCATAGAGAGCTGTTTTTATAGAAATCGTATTTTTCAGATAGCCACTTACAAGACTTCCGACAATCAGGGCTGACAGTTCAAAAGTGGATAGCAAGGCAAGAGATTGACCTGTTTGTAAATTCAAAAAGGGTTGATTCCTCAAAAACAGAGTAGAAACAGGAACTGTAACATTTATCACTGCTTGACTAATAGAAATAATAAACAAAACTAAGAGCACCTTATTCATATTCCATATCAATTTCGATGATTGGAGCAAATGCTGGCAAAAGGATTTTACAGAGAGTCCTTCTTGATAGCTAATCGTTTTTTCTACTTTCAAGAGGTCAGTTTTTATGAATAGGATACCTAAAAATGCGATTAAAAAGGTAAGAGCGTTCAGTAAGGAAATAAACTGGATGGATAGAATACCTAATAAGACTCCTCCTAAAATATTACTGATTGTTTTCACTAAACTAACAGTTGACTGTTTAAATCCAATAGCTTCTGCCAGATGGTCTTGTCCAATAATTCTAATGAAAATCGGAGTGAGCATGGCGCCTGAAAAATAACTCAATGTGTCAGACAAGAGGTTAATCAGACAAATAAAGGCTACTAGTACTAAGGAAAAGGACTGCCCTGAAAGCGATAAGGACACTATAGAGTAAAGCAAAAATTTTGCAAAACTAATAATTGTATATTTCAAGACACGATGATGTTGAAAATCCGCCAAAACTCCCAGAAAGATTTGTAGAACTTGGGGCAGGGTTTCTGAAATCGTGATAAGTAAAATCGCCAAAGGAGCAAAAGAGGCGTCTGCCACATAATTCAAAAAGGCCAGATAAAAAATCGTATCCCCAACCGTTGAAATCCACTGGTTGATGGTTAATTGCCTAAAATCTCTATTTTGAAGAAATACTTTCATTATAACTCCTTTTTAAGTTCAAATGGGAATCTTTCCCCAGAAATAGACCGCGATACTACTCACAACCAAAATTACAGCAACGGTAAAATTTGACCAATGCCATTGTAGACTATATGCAGTCCAATAGGCCAATAAATGGACTTGGTTACTCTAAACAAGATGGCAAATATGAGGCCACCACCCATATATACAAAAAAGTCTGTTAAAACCCAACCGTGATTACTAATGTGCAAGACCCCAAATAAAATAGCAGAACCAAGTACATCTAGTCCCCATTTCTTTCCTTTTTCCAGAGCTGTCATCACCAATCCCCGATAAATCATGTCTTCAAAAATGGGACCTGCTATAACAGGATAGAAAAAATACATCAAAAATGCTGTAGCTCCTGTAAAAGTAGGAACATCCAGTTGATAAGCAATTTCATTTTTGGTAGGAGGGAAAAGAAAAAAGGTGACGAAATTCCAAACAACAAAAGCAAGCAGAGCTAGGAAGGAATAGAAAAGATAGGATCCTTTAAACTTTCTACTCTTGATTTTCTGCCATTTGCCTGACTTAACCATAGCAAAAAAAGCAATAAAAACGACAAGAAAATGCAACATCATATCCGACAGATAATAACCAAAGTCAGATAGAACAAGAGCAAAGTCGCTAGATAAAACCAGACCACTAAGGTACTGATAAGCAAGAACGAGTAGAATCGCTATAAAAAAGTAGTATCTTGAAGTTATCTTTCCCATTTTATTTTCTCCTATACTATGAAATAAAGACAGCCCCTACCCAAGAAAAAGGCAAGGACTTTGAATATCAATAATGGCGACGATTAACAGTGGAAGAATCATGGTTAAAATATTTCTCCCAGAAATTAGTGATTGACCAAGACGTTCCTAAACCTCCCCAACTACCACCTGGGATAACGGCATTATACCCAAGTTCCCCTCCATAAACTGTCTCCAACTCAGCTTCTGTCAATTCCATTGTTTCTGCAAATTGTAAATTTAACATCTTTTACACTCCTTCAATTATCTTCATTTGTAAACCACTTCTGCGACCTAGGATTTGCTTCAAATGTTTTACAAGGACAGTATAACACGGAAATTGGCTTATTTTAGAAAATCGCATATTTGATATTTTTTCTTATAGAAATTTCAGATTTGCGATTTTGGTGAATTTGATTACTTCTCTGGTATAATAAAGTTATTACTAACAAGGAGGGATATAATGATGAAGAAAAGAAAAATACAACTGATACTCCTGCTTATTTCGGAGTGGGTTATTGTCATCCCGTTTTTAACTAATCGATAAACTCTTTGTATTGCTGCAAACGCAATTCAAAAAGGGCTGTCAATTGTGGATTTTCTAATACTTGCAGAGATTGGATAAAATTTTCAATCTCTTTTTGGTTGCTTCCCTTGGTTTGAAGAAAAATACTCATTTTCTTTAAAAATTGCCACGATACTTTCTCAAAAACATCGTACGGACGCAACATGCTCTCCAACTCGGCTTCGAAGATTGGGATGTATGAGAAAAGTTTTCGCTCCATGAGCTCTGATATAATATTCAGAAAGCCACTTTTCATATACAGTCTATTATGTACCAACTCTTTAAATTCTTTGGATTTTTCGAGTAAGGAGGTTGATAAAAAGATCAGATCTTGATTGCTCAAGAAGGGCATAGTATTGCAAAAGAGATAGAGTTCAAACCAGGTCCAAGACTCGATAGCATAGAGATAGGTGGTCAAAAACTCGCTATCCTCCTCTGCTAGTGGGTAGCTTTTATCTAGTGAGTGGATGGCATCTTTGATTACAATAGCATTCAAACGACGATAGGTCTCTGCCATCTGTTCTTGCTTGATTTTCTCCAATAGTTGCTCTAAGCCAGCGATATCTTGGTGGGCAAAGCGATCCACAACCTTTCGACCGATTCGCATATGTGGAGATTCTTGATAGTTGTTGAGCTTGTGCCCAAACTCATCAAAGGTCACATTTATACCTTGGATGGCTAGGATCAACTTATCTGCAGATAGCATAGACTGCCCTAGTTCGAACTTGGATAGCTGAGAAGCTGTTAGACCCTCACAAGCCACATCTGACTGCTTGAGCTTTCTAGCCAAGCGCAATTCCTTGTAAAATTCTCCCAATTCCATTCTCTCAATCATCTTGCCACCTCCTAGCTTTTGCATATTATATCATTATTTTTATAGTTTTGTCAAAATATTCTGACATTTCAAAGGGTGAAAAAGCCAGCCTTAAGCTGACTCCATTTTATTCCATGGTATCAAAAGCGAGACTTGGTTTGGCATTGAGGTCCAAGCTTGCAAAGTTTTCTTTGTTCCACTCGCTGACGCTGGCATAGGCAATCATACCTGCATTGTCTCCGCAGAGGCGCAGAGGTGGGATGATAACCTGACATCTGTGATTTCGGCCGCTAGGCGTTCTCTGAGGCCTTTATTGGCTGCTACCCCACCTGCTACGACAAGGGTTTTAACAGGGTATTTCTCCAAAGCCTTCTTAGTTTTTGCCATAAGAATATCCAAGACAGCTGCTTGGAAGGAAGCACACAAATCCTCTGTGGACAAGCTTTCTCCCTTTTGCTCGGCATTGTGGTGAAGATTGATAAAGGCCGATTTCAAACCTGAGAATGAAAACTCCAGATTATCTTCCTTAATCATGGCACGAGGAAAATCATAAATATCCTGTCCCTGATGAGCTAGCTCGTCAATCTCACGACCGGCAGGATAGGTCAAGCCCATGACACGGCCAACCTTATCATAGGCCTCCCCAACCGCGTCATCTCGCGTTTCTCCAACAATCTTGTAGTCCCCAGCCTCCGAAACATAAACCAACTCTGTGTGTCCACCGCTAACCAAAAGGGCTAGCAAGGGAAACTCCAAAGACTCCACACTCTGAGCGGCCATGAGGTGACCAGCCATGTGGTTAACAGGAATCAGCGGAAGTCCATGAGCCCAAGCAAAGGCCTTAGCAGCTGACAAACCGACCAGTAAGGCTCCGACCAAGCCCGGTCCATAGGTAACCGCCACAGCTGTCACGTCCTCTTCGGTAATCCCTGCTTCGGCTAACGCCTCCTCGATACAGGCTGTAATGACCTCTACATGGTGACGACTGGCTACTTCCGGCACTACGCCTCCAAAACGTTTGTGACTCTCAATTTGACTAGCAATGACATTGGACAAGAGCTCATCGTCGTTTTTCAAGACGGCGACACTGGTCTCATCACAGGATGTCTCAAATGCTAAAATATATCTATCCTTCATCTATTTCTCTCTTCATGATAATGGCGTCCTCGACTGGGGCATGGTAGTAGGCCTTTCGCTCAGCGATGACTGCCATCTTTTCTTTCTTGTAAAATGCTTGCGCTCGTTGATTTGATTTTCTGACTTCGAGGAAAATCTCCTTGTCTGTCGGCAGTGTCGCAAACAAGGCTGACGCAATTCCCTGACCCTGATAGGCTTCTTTGACAGCGATTTGCAGGACTTCTGCCTCAAAGAGATTCTCCTGTACAGCTAGAAATCCAATCACTTCTGCCCCATCATAAGCCAGAGCATACCAAGTCTGGTCTTGAGCCAGGTCTGCTTGGATTTGTTCCAGCGTCCACGGACTGATTGGGTAAACAGCTGCCATAACAGCGTAGATGGCTTGAGCCAAGTCAGACTGCTGTTGAGTTCGTTTGATTTCTATCATAGGCGTTTAATGTAAGACTCGCCAGACTCCGTGTGGTTCTTAAGCCAGTTTTCCTCAGCCTCAACACGTTTGAGGTAGTTCGGCACAAAGTCGTGCAAGGAGTCTGCTTCCTTGTCCCAAGCCCAAAGAGCTAGATTGGCTGCATTTGGCAAGGTTTCTTTGAAATTAGTCCTTGGCAAGTGTTCTTGAATCTGCTTCACAAAGGGGCCAACTTCTCCGACAAAGGTTACCTGACTAGCCCCCTTGATTAGCTCAATCACTCGCTCAAAAGGCAGGTGCGCTTCTGGCATGACAGGTTTGGCATTTTCATAAAATCCTGCATAAACATTATTGCGACGCGCATCCATCAAGGGGACAAACAAGCCTTCTTGTTGGTAGGGCACCAGAGCCAAGAGACTCGACATACCAACTAACTCGATGTTCAGAGTGTGAGCTAAGGTCTTGGCAGTTGCCACCGCAATTCGCAAGCCTGTGTAGCTACCTGGCCCTTCAGCTACCACGATTCGGTCCAAATCCTTGGGTGTCCAATCCAAACTTGCCATCAAAAAATCGATGGCAGGCATAAGGGTAATACTGTGATTTTTCTTGATATTAATCGTCGTCTCGGCAATAACCTGCTTGTCCTCTAAAATAGCCAGAGAAAGAGCCTTGCTAGACGTATCAAAAGCTAATACTTTCATAACACATTCCTATCTTTTTGTCTGCTTACTATTATACTACAAAAGCTGGCACATGGGAATTTTCTTTATCCCCAAACAAAAATGCCCTCACTTAACTAAAAATAATTTAAAAAAATGTTCACTTTTCCTTTTCTTTTCCGAATATAAAAGTGAATAAGAAAAAAGGAGGAAAGTTCAATGACAAATTTTGACATTCTTGACAATCAATTTTTATCCTTATCTGAAAATGAATTATCAGATATTGATGGCGGTCTCGCTCCCTTGGTTATCTTTGGAGTAGCAGTATCTTGGAAAGCTATTGCAGGTGGAACAGCACTTATAGGTTCTGGTTTGGCAGCTGGTTATTTTTTAGGAGGAGATTAATATGATGAAAGATTTGAACAACTATTGTGAAATTTCTACTAAGGAATTGCAAGAAATAAAGGGTGGCTTTGGTGTAGGTGTTGGTATCGCTTTATTTATGGCAGATTATACCATTGGAAAAGACCTTCGTAAAAAGTTTGGTAAGTCATGCTAGATAAGAAACACATTTTTAGAAGGATAAATTTTATTGTCTTCATCTCTTACAGTTTGCTCAGCATTCTCAATGATTTAAACATGACTACTATCCCTTTACCAATTGATCTATCTGTTTGTATTGTTTTATTTTTATGCTTCAACTCTATTTTTGAGCAGAACAATGACTCCCATAAAAATAATAAGCTCTGAAAATTCCATTGTCATGTCATTTTAGAAAAATGCAAAGACCACCTCATCTTGATAGATGGGGTGGAATTTTCGTGTCATAAATTTACTATCTTTTGCCACCAAACAAAAAGCCCCAGCATAAGCGGGGCATCTAAGCATTTAATCCAAAGTAAAATACAAACCAAACGACATAGGTTACGAGGAGAAGAAAAAGCGAGTAGAGAGTCACAAAGGTAATTTTCCACAAGAACTTGGTTTGTCGTCGTTCCAGTTTGGTAAATAGAAGATTACCCGCATAAACGCAAGCAACAAAAACAATAAAAGCTACCAAGCGAGCTCCGATAGCAAAAGCAAATAAGTTATACATAGAGCAACCTCCTTGACTTAAAATCTATATGGAATTATGACAAGTAATAAACTTCACTTCCGTTATCAACATAACACATTTTCTTTATTTTTGCAAACGATTACCGAAGAAATCGTCCCCTAACTTTCTCGTTTCCGTCTTTTACTAATTTTTCATTTTGTGGTATAATTGAAATAATTGTAACGAATCAAGGTCAATCTAGACACAAAATGGAATGAAATCAAGCAAATATCTGCTAAAAGTTTGGAATAAGCTGACCTGTAAATAGAAAGGAACTATATGATTTACAAAGTTTTTTATCAAGAAACAAAAGAACGTAGCCCACGCCGTGAAACAACACGCGCGCTTTACCTAGACATCGATGCCAGCTCAGAACTTGAGGGCCGTATCACTGCTCGCCAACTTGTCGAAGAAAATCGCCCAGAGTACAATATCGAATATATCGAACTCTTGTCTGACAAATTGCTCGATTACGAAAAAGAAACTGGCGCCTTCGAAATTACGGAGTTCTAATATGGCCTACACTCTTAAACCTGAAGAAGTCGGCGTTTTTGCCATCGGTGGTCTAGGAGAAATCGGGAAAAACACTTACGGAATTGAATACCAAGGCGAGATTATCATCGTCGATGCTGGGATTAAATTCCCAGAAGATGACTTGCTTGGTATCGACTATGTCATTCCTGACTACTCTTACATCGTAGACAATATCGACCGCGTCAAGGCTGTTTTAATCACACACGGACACGAGGACCACATTGGTGGGATTCCGTTCCTACTCAAGCAAGCAAATGTCCCTATTTATGCTGGACCGCTTGCCTTGGCTTTGATCCGTGGGAAACTCGAAGAACACGGCCTCTTGCGCAACGCCAAACTTTACGAAATCAACCACAACACCGAGTTGACCTTTAAAAATCTCAAGGCAACTTTCTTTAGAACGACTCACTCTATTCCAGAGCCTTTGGGGATTGTCATTCATACTCCTCAAGGGAAAATCGTCTGTACGGGTGACTTTAAGTTCGACTTTACTCCAGTTGGAGAACCTGCGGACTTGCATCGTATGGCTGCGCTTGGTGAAGAAGGCGTGCTCTGTCTCCTGTCTGACTCGACAAATGCGGAAGTACCAACCTTTACCAACTCTGAAAAAGTCGTTGGTCAGTCCATTATGAAGATTATCCAAGGTATTGAAGGACGTATCATCTTTGCATCCTTTGCCTCAAATATCTTCCGTCTCCAGCAGGCAACAGAAGCTGCTGTTAAGACTGGACGCAAGATTGCGGTCTTTGGTCGTTCTATGGAAAAGGCCATTGTCAACGGAATCGACCTTGGCTACATCAAAGCTCCTAAGGGAACCTTTATCGAGCCAAATGAAATCAAAGACTACCCTGCTGGCGAGGTTCTGATCCTCTGTACAGGTAGTCAGGGCGAGCCTATGGCAGCCCTCTCTCGTATCGCCAACGGAACCCACCGTCAGGTACAACTCCAACCCGGTGATACCGTTATCTTCTCTTCAAGCCCAATCCCTGGAAATACGACTAGCGTCAACAAGCTGATTAACATCATTTCTGAAGCTGGTGTCGAAGTTATCCACGGTAAAGTGAACAATATCCATACATCTGGACACGGTGGCCAGCAAGAGCAAAAACTCATGCTCCGCTTGATTAAGCCAAAATACTTCATGCCTGTCCACGGTGAATACCGCATGCAAAAAGTCCACGCTGGACTAGCAGTGGATACTGGTGTTGAGAAGGACAATATCTTTATCATGAGTAATGGTGATGTGCTTGCCCTTACTGCTGACTCAGCTCGTATTGCAGGTCATTTCAACGCCCAAGACATCTATGTCGATGGAAATCGTATCGGTGAAATCGGCGCAGCTGTCCTCAAAGACCGTCGTGATCTATCTGAAGACGGTGTCGTTTTAGCAGTCGCAACTGTTGACTTCAAGTCGCAGATGATTCTATCTGGTCCAGACATCCTCAGCCGAGGCTTTGTCTACATGAGAGAGTCTGGCGACCTGATTCGCCAAAGCCAGCGTATCCTCTTCAATGCCATTCGTATCGCACTGAAAAACAAGGATGCTAGCGTGCAATCTGTCAATGGTGCCATTGTCAACGCTATTCGCCCCTTCCTCTATGAAAATACCGAACGTGAACCGATTATCATCCCGATGATCCTCACACCAGATGAAGAATAATACTCTTCGAAAATCTCTTCAAACCACGTCAGCTTCGCCTTGCCGTATATATGGTTACTGACTTCGTCAGTTCTATCCACAACCTCAAAGCAGTGCTTTGAGCAACCTACGGCTAGCTTCCTAGTTTGCTCTTTGATTTTCATTGAGTACAAGTCAACAAAACAGCCCCGTCTTCGGAGCTGTTTTTCTCTATGCTTTCTTTTGAGATTAAAACTCAATGAAAATCAGACCAGAAGGCTAGGAAAATGCATAACTTGAGTTAGCTCCCATAGTTCGGGGAACTATGGGAGGTTGGAGATGAATCAAAGCCAAGCTTTGAACTCATTCGTAAGAAGCCGACGACGTATCATTTTGATTTTTGAAGAGTTTTAGAAATACTACGATTTTTACCTTCCAGATACACCATCAAAATAGAAATATCTGCTGGGTTTACTCCCGAAATACGGCTGGCTTGACCGATGGTTTCTGGATTGATGAGTTTGAACTTCTGACGAGCTTCGGTTGCGATAGAATCAATGTCATCCCAATCAATATTGGCTGGAATGCGTTTTTCTTCCATACGTTTCATCTTAGCAACCTGGTCCATGGCTTTGGAAATATAGCCTTCGTACTTGATTTCTGTTTCAATCAATTCGATAATCTTGTCATCCAAGTCCTCTGCAGCTGGTCCGATGAAGGCCACCACATCTTGGTAAGAAACTTCTGGACGGCGAAGGAACTCCTTGGCTGTCACTGCATCTGTCAACGGCTTGAAGCCCATCTCCTCAACCTTGGCATTGGTTTCCTTGACTGGCTTGAGTTTGATGCTGTCTAGGCGTTTCATCTCATTTTCAAATTGATTTTTCTTGATTTCAAAGCGAGTCCAGCGTTCATCATCCACAAGACCAATCTCACGGCCCATCTCAGTCAAACGCATATCAGCATTGTCATGGCGGAGAATGAGGCGGTATTCAGCACGACTGGTCAAAAGGCGATAAGGCTCAATCGTTCCCTTGGTCACCAAGTCATCAATCATCACCCCGATATAACCGTCACTGCGCTTCAAAATCAACTCAGGTTTACCTTGGATTTTCAGAGCCGCATTGATCCCAGCGATAATCCCTTGGCCTGCTGCCTCTTCATAACCTGACGTTCCATTAGTCTGACCAGCAGTGAAAAGTCCGGAGATTTTCTTGGTTTCCAGAGTCGCACGCAACTGGTGTGGCAAGACCATATCGTACTCGATGGCATAACCTGTTCGCATCATCTCTGCATTTTCCAAACCTTTGATAGAATGAACCAGCTCACGTTGCACATCTTCAGGTAAACTGGTTGAGAGGCCTTGGACATAGACTTCCTCTGTATTGCGCCCTTCTGGCTCTAGGAAAAGTTGGTGGCGTTCCTTGTCTGCAAAGCGCACAATCTTGTCCTCAATCGACGGACAGTAACGAGGGCCCACTCCCTTGACCACACCTGTAAACATAGGCGCACGGTGGAGGTTATTTTGGATAATCTCATGACTGGTACCATTGGTATAGGTCAACCAGCATGGCACTTGATCTTTGACATAATCCTCATCACGTGAAGTGTATGAGAAGTGATTAGGCGCTTCGTCTCCTGGCTGAATCTCTGTCACATCGTAGTTGATAGAAGAAGCCTTGACACGTGGAGGGGTTCCTGTCTTGAAACGACCAATTTCAAGTCCCAATTCCTTGAGATTGTCAGCAAGGTTAATAGATGCTAGGCTGTGGTTAGGACCTGATGAGTACTTGAGGTCTCCGATGATAATTTCCCCACGGAGGGCAGTCCCTGTCGTCACGATAACAGCTTTGGCAGCATACTCTTGATGGGTCGCTGTACGCACACCGACAACCTTGCCATCTTCCACCAAAATCTCATCAATCATGGTTTGACGAAGGGTGAGATTCTCTTGATTTTCAACTGTCTTGCGCATCTCCTTAGAGTATAGTTCCTTGTCAGCCTGCGCACGAAGGGCACGAACGGCTGGTCCTTTCCCTGTGTTGAGCATCTTCATCTGGATGTAAGTCTTATCAATGGTTTTGGCCATTTCGCCACCAAGTGCATCAACTTCACGCACGACAATCCCCTTGGCAGAACCACCGATAGAGGGATTACAAGGCATGAAAGCCAGCATTTCAATGTTGATGGTCGCAAGCAAGACCTTACAACCCATACGGCTGGCAGCTAAGGAAGCCTCGACCCCAGCGTGTCCCGCACCGATTACAATAATATCGTATTCTTCAGTAAAATTATAAGTCATGTTTCTCTCCTATTCCTCAAGATGAATGTGTCGCAGTTGGCCGTCCCAAGTTGGTAGGGCTGTTTTCAAAAAGGCTGGAACTAGCTGGATATTCTGGAGCTTATCCAAGTCAATCCACTCACAGGGCTGCCTTTTCTCATCTTCCTGCATGGTCAACGGGGCATCTTCAAGCAAATCCACCAGATAATGAAACTCGATATTGTGATAGGAAACGCCGTCCACTTCAAAACGATTTTCAACCACAAAAGCTAGCTGCCCAGCTTGAGATTTAACACCCAGTTCTTCCTTCACTTCACGGACTACCGCGTCTTCCGTTTTTTCGTTAACTTGAATCGCACCGCCGATAATGTAATACTTGCCCTTGTCTTTGGTGACTAGAAGCTTGCGATTTTGAAGAATCAAGGCTGTCGCCCGAACACCAAAAACCGTATTGTCTACTTTTGTCCGAAAGTCTTGTTGAGTCATTTTTGTCCTTTCCTCTAAACGACACAAAAACAGTCAAAACTCCAAAGAAGTGCAGGACAAAAAAGCCTGCAACATCCATGAGCTTTGACCATCATTTCTATTGCTTTTATTATTGTAGCAAATTGAGAAAATTTGTCAATCTAAATGTACTGACAAACTTGTCCATCACGGTAAGCATTGTCAATCAAACCACCACCGAGACACTCTTCGCCATCGTAAAAGACAACTGCCTGTCCTGGTGTGATAGCGCGTTGCGGTTCCGCAAAGATGACCTCTGCCTTGTCTCCTTTAACATGTACTGTCACCTTAGAATCAGGCTGACGATAGCGGAATTTGGCCGTACATTCGAGCGTAAACTCCTCTGGCATGTCACGAGTAAAGTGAACCTGACTGGCCTCAAGGCTAGTTGACATGAGCGAGTCATGGTAGAAGCCTTGTCCTACATAGAGAATATTCTTGCTTAAGTCTTTTCCAACAACGAACCAAGGGGCATTGTCACCACCGTGTTGCCCACCGATACCGAGTCCGCCACGCTGACCAATCGTATAGTACATAAGGCCTGCATGCTCGCCCATATCACGTCCATCCACAGTCATCATGCGACCAGGCTGAGCTGGCAGATAGTTGCTGAGAAAGTTTTTAAAGTTCTTTTCTCCGATAAAGCAAATCCCTGTCGAGTCTTTCTTCTTAGCAGTCGCAAGGCCTGCTTTTTCTGCTAGTTCTCGCACTTCCGGCTTTTCCAAATGTCCCAGTGGGAACATAGTTTTTTGAAGTTGTTCTTGCGACAGTTGGCTGAGGAAATAAGTCTGATCCTTGCCATTGTCCACGCCACGAAGCATATGAACAGTACCATCTTCATCACGCGCCACTCGGGCATAATGCCCAGTCGCTACATAGTCTGCCCCTAAAGTCATGGCATAGTCCAAAAAGGCCTTGAACTTGATTTCCTTGTTGCACATAACATCTGGATTTGGCGTGCGTCCTGCACGGTATTCCGCTAGGAAATACTCAAAAACGCGGTCCCAGTACTCTTTTTCAAAATTGACAGAGTAGTAGGGAATGCCAATCTGGTCTGCCACCGCAGCCACATCCTTGTAATCTTCGGTCGCCGTACAGACGCCGTTTTCATCTGTGTCATCCCAGTTCTTCATGAAAATACCGATCACATCGTAGCCCTGCTCCTTGAGCAAAAGAGCCGTCACCGACGAATCAACACCACCACTCATCCCCACGACAACACGTGTTTTAGAGTTATCACTCATGGTAAGTCTCCCATCTATTCGTTTATTTATACCCCTCAAAATTCTATTTACTATGACTTTCAATAGAATTTCTTCGAGTATAGTCTTTTCGTTTGCTTTTAGTAGTAAAATGGTCTGGGAGACCATTTTAGCCTATCATCTTAAAATGAAAATATGATAGGCAACGAGTCGCAGGCATAACTTGAGTTCGCTCAATCAGTCTGGGAGACTGATTGAGGTTATAAATCAGACAAGCTCAGCTTGCATCTCATTTCGAGTTAACGACGTAATAAAAGATAAACGAAATGACTAGTTCACGATTGAAGGTCGTGTGTGCTTCACGATTGAAGGTCGCTTGAGCAGTTTTCATTATAACATGCTTAGATAGAGAAGACAAGAAAAGGAGCCAATCTTGACTCCTTTATTGAAGAAATTGTTTTAACCTTGTCCTTTCTTTTCTAAGCCGAAAATGAAATGGTAATCGATAAAGATGCCCATGATTGAATAGGCACATAAAATATCCTATACTTACCTTCCATTATTCCGTGATTGAATGTATTTAACAATAATATAGATAAGAAAGGCAAGCATGATTGCCAGATAGCTAACTATAAGGAAAACATGCTTAAAAATAATAGTATCAAATGAACTCACGATAGCTAATAATAGATTTATAATAAATACTATAGTCGCAAATAGTTGTACTTTTTTATCTTTCATAACTAGTCCCAGCCTAAATTACTTTCCAATATCCTACCGAAATTATAGTAGTAATATAGCCTGACATATAACCTGTTGCTGCACCACAAGTAGCTAAAATGAATGCATAGCTAACTGTACCAATAACTGGTAAGGTTATTGTCCCTAGTGCTGCACCAGCTGCCGCACCAGTTATAGCTCCTGCTATTCCGCCTGCGACACCACCTACACCTCCACAAAGCAAGGCAAGCCACCCTTCACCATCAAGATACATCATCTCTTCTTCATCAATCACAACATAATTATTTGGTAATACAAGTTCCATTTGTTTTCTCCTTTTTATTAAGCATGGTTAGGATGGTTTCCTAACAAGTAATCGTCGTCTGTGTTTCTATCACTTAGCTACCTAGATAAGATATCCTTTCTCTACCTTATTTGTTTTTATAGGTTACCTAAGGTTTAAAACCAATTATTGCTTGAAACTTAACATTTCTAAAATCCAATCAAGATAGGTTTCTTTATCATAGACAATCCGCACTTCAACTGGCATATCCTTTTGGAGGACGACTGTCTCACTTCCATGTTTTAGAGTTAAGGTTTCTAATTCTATCATGACTTTATAAAGACTAATATTGCCTTCTTTCGTTTCTTGGGAAATTGTTCCTGAATCAATCTGTCTGACTTGTCCCTTTAGTGTTCCATATTTTTGACTATTTACACCTAATAGCAACATCAGCTTTTGCTCCTTTCGAAACACGAGAAATATCACTCGCAAGTACAAAAGCTTCTACATAGTAACCTTTTTCTTTCCCTGAAACTTCTGCTATCGTTTGCCCCTGCTGAATAGACATTCCTTGTTTCAAAGGTACCAGATAATGCAGAGTACCTTCATTTGGCGCTAATATACTATGAGCTTTATCTTGACCTGTTGCCACTCCAAGATTAGCCTCAAGCTCTGTAATACTTTTATTGTTGTTTGAACGAGCAGTACCTAACTCACTAACTAATTGAGCATAAATATTATAAGCCTGAGAAGTTGGATCATTATAGGTACGGTTCATATCCTTAATATTGCTTTGTTGACTATCAATCTCGCTATTCTTAGAAGTAATATTTGTTTTTAATGCTTCGATTTTTGTTGTTATTTCCGATATCTTAGTTTCTAACTTAGCTTTGTTATCAGCTGATGTCGTATCTGATAGAGAAGGTGAGTCTCCTTGCTGTTGAAGTTGAAGCAATTCATTTTGTAGAGCTTGCAAGTCGGCATCTAACTGATTTCTTTCAGCTGTTATTTTATTCAACTTCGTATATTCATCCTGAATCTTTGAATACTGGGTACCATTATTATAATTTTCCGAGTTTAACTGAGACAGATAGTATTCAACTTTCCCATAATATTCCTGTTCTTCACCAGAATTAGATAAATGATTGTATTTCTCATTTAATGATTGTTCAAATTTTTGAAAGATAGCTTCTTTTGCACGTAACTTCTCCAATTGTTTATTTAAAGAGCTCGCTTGTAAACCTTCTTGTCCACTTGATAACGAAATAATGACATCTCCAGCATTTACCATATCTCCTTCTGACTTATGTAAAGTAACTACCTTCCCTGAACCAATTGCTGATAGGAACTCTGTACCTGTTATAACTGAATTTCCATTCGCTTTTACAATATAGTTTTTGGGTATATAAGCTGCGCCAACCAATGCACCGCTTAAGATAATAGCAGTTGAAATAATGAGAATAAGCAAAAGCTGGTGGTCTCTTATCAAAGAAAATACGAGAATAACGTAATTCTGATTTATTATATAATTTCATAGGCTTACAATTGGTCTAAAAATATCTACTACCATTTTTTCAGGAGAAGAATTAACATAAACTGTATAGACAATCCCATCCGTTTGAATATCATTTTCATAGACATATAGATCCAATTTAGAATACGCATACTGTAGATACTCTGGACTGTCTTCAAAACGAACATATAAACAATATGGAACAGAGATAGAATCCTGTACATCATAAATGTTACTGTACTGTTGAGCATTATGAGCTTGAATATAAAACTCAAAATCAGTCGTTATTAATCCATCATCATGAATAGTAGTACCACAACTTTTTACAATTAATGGACCAAAAATTTGTGCTTTTAACAACTGCAAATGTTGATGAAATTTATTAATTTCCTGATCTACATCTTCTACTTTTGTATCATGTAACTTTTTACAGATAACTGACTTTAGTACCAGTTTTTTATTATCTTTTACCTCTAACTTAGCCATAAGTAACCTCCTCTGTATCTAACACAGCCTGTGACTGAATTTGTTGATTCACTTGAACGCTCTGCAAACCAACCATTCTAGCATACTTTCCATTTTTCGCCATTAGTTCTTCATGAGTCCCATATTCCACAATAGTCCCATTTTCTAAAAAGCATATCTTATCACATCGAAGAATTGTAGACAGCCTGTGGGCTACTACAATTGTTGTCTTATCTATTATTTTATTAAAGATTAAATCCTGAATAATCTGTTCACTAAATGAATCTAAGTTAGAGGTTGCCTCATCAAATATATACAAATCAGCTTTACTCAGTAGTGCTCTTGCAATAGCCAATCGTTGTTTCTCTCCACCCGAGAAATTTTGACCGCCTTCTTCTACAAAGGAGCCATAACGATTTTGAAGACGTTGAATCGTATCATGAATACCAACAATACGACAAACTCTCACCATATCCTCATATGTAACAGAAGGATTACCAATTTTTAGATTATCAATAATTGCCCCTGTAAAGAGCTCTATGGTCTGAGGAATGTAGGAAATTTTCTTACGTAGTTTACCATAGTCAAGATCTGATAAGTCATTTTCTCCTATACGAATTTTCCCCTCACTCGGATTTATAAATCTTAATAACAAACGAACTAGCGTACTTTTTCCTGCTCCGCTTTCTCCAACAAAAGCTATTTTTTCTCCTTGTTTAATTCGCAAATTAAAGTCCTTGATAACAGGAGGGCGTGAACCATAGGCAAATGTTACATCTTTAAATTCAATGTCATCACATAAGGTGAAGTCTCTAATACTATAATCCAAGGCAATGTCTTCACGATCTACTTCCATCAATTCTTGAAGCCGACTAACCGCAACCTGTACCTCTTGAAAGGTTAACTGCAAGCCAACTAAATTCTGAATAGGTTCTGTAAAATATTGACTTAATGTCTGAAAAACCAAGAGGTCCCCAATAGTCATTTTTCCATCAATGATAAATAATGCGCCCTCCCATAAATAATAACCCACCCATGGTTGAGGTCATTGAAGATATTGTAGATTGAATATTCTGCAAAACACCCTCTTTATAACCAATTTCTAAAGTATGAACAAATTTTTCTTCAATTTTGTTTAAACGTTGTTCCTCATCATGCTGAGACTTAATGGTATCAATGTTACGAATAGATTCAATTAACTGTGAATTAAGAAGTCCATTTGCTTCCATTTGTTCATGATTAATTTTTTTATAAGGCTTTTTAAAACAGTATATAAGAATGATGTTAACAATAACCATAAAAACTAATATCAGAAATAAAGATTGATTAATAGTCCAAAGGACAACCGCACTAATAACTGACAAGGTGATATCCATGACTAATGAAATAGAGACTGACGTAAACACATTCTTTATCGTCATCGCATCTTGAAATCTTGTTAAAACATCACCAACTCTACGACTTCCAAAAAAACTATAAGGAAGATGAATAATATGGTCATAATATCCCATTAAAACCGGTATATCAATTTTTCGAGATAGAAACAAAAGAACGTGCTGACGAAATGCAGATAGAAGAGTCTGTAAGAACGACACTATTCCAAATACTATCAAAAACATATACAGACTATTTTTTAAAGCATATGGAATCACCTCGTCCATGATAACTTTTGAAAAGAGACTCGATAAAATACCAATGATACTTAAAACAAAGGAAGCTAATATGACTGTACTAATCAATCCTTTTTGATTAAAAATTAACCTTCCAAATAAATCAAGAAGTCCTTTTCCCTTTAGTTTCCCTCTTTCAAAATCCGAATTTGGAACCATAAAAAGAGTAATACCTTGATAAATTTCTCCCAGTTCGTCACTTGACATCTTGCGTATGCCACTAGCAGGGTCTGCTACGTAAAATTTACTATTCCTTTTGATACTATGTAATACCACAAAATGATTTTGACCTAAATCATTCTTAACTTGAAGAATCGCAGGAAATGTTAATTTTGGAGTCAAATCTTCCAGTGCTACTCGAACAGCTTTTACTGTAAAATTCAACTTATTCAGACCTGAAACAATACCACTGACAGTCGTTCCATACATGTCTGTACCAATAATTTCCCTAATCTTCATGATTGATAGTTCCTTTTTGTAAGATAAAAGAACTGTTGAAACAACTGCCGCAGCACAATCTGACTGGTCATGTTGCATCGTACAAGGATATTTTTTTAACATAGAAATACTCAATTCTTTAGAATTCATCTAACTTTTCTTTGATGTCACCCAAACCTCAATCACTGCCCAGTAGTTCTTGAATTAGTTTATTTTCAACCGTATCATTCTTTGTTCTTGATATCTTTCCAAGCATTGTAGTACAGCAGATTTTTGTCCAAGGACTGAGCCTCCTTTAACAACTCAAGCTCCCTTACATTATATCGGCCAGCCCCATGGAAAGATTATGGCCAGACTAATCAATGATATAATACATACTAGAATACAAAATATTTTTTTATTCATACTTTTTCTCCTATCTTTATTTTCTACCTACATCATACCTCTTATTAAGCTCATTTTAAAATTACGTTAACTTTTTTCACAACTTTATTTCGACTTTCTTTTTTACTTTTTACATTGCTATGATACAATATTTTTAACAAGATTTTATTGTTTGTTAACTTTTTTCACGGAAAGGAGAAAATCATGCGTTATGATTTCGGAAAGGTCTATAAAGAAATACGTGAGTCAAAGGGGCTGACCCAAGAAGAGGTCTGTGGGGGTGTTCTCTCAAGAACCAGCCTATCAAAAATCGAAAGCGGTAAGACAACCCCAAAATATGAAAATATGGAATTTCTTCTCCGTCAAATCAATATGAGTTTTGAAGAATTTGAATATATCTGTCAACTTTATCAACCAAGTCAACGCACAGAGATTATGCAAACCTATCTCAATATGCGTTCCATTATCGGGACCAGCGATCTTGTCAATTTATTTCAAAAATGCCAAGACTACCTCAAAACCCACTACGACCTGCCTATAGAAGAAATAAGGGATATGCTGGAAATTGTCATTCATATCCGTCAACATGGTACAGAGCAACTGTCAGACCAAGTAAAACAGACTATCACAAAACTTTGGGAAAAAATTGAAAAACAAGATACATGGTATGAGAGTGACCTGAAAATCCTCAATACCATTCTTTTCAGTTTTCCCATTGAACACCTCCATCTCATCACTGGAAAAATCTTGCAACGCTTGGAAATCTATAAAAACTATCAACATTTATATGACTTGCGAATAGCAATCCTGCTCAACCTTTCCACACTATATCTATACAATCAAGATAAAAACATGTGTAAGCAAATCTGCTACACTTTACTGGAGGACGCCAAGAATAAGAAAAGCTACGATAGGCTGGCTATCTGCTATGTCCGCATTGGGATTTGTACAGACGATTCTAAACTTATCCAAAAAGGTTTCTCACTCCTAGAGCTGACCGAGGAAACTTCTATGCTGTCTCATCTCAAAAAAGAAGTAGAGATCTATTACCAAGCGAAGGAAAGATAAAAAAGCCGAGGGATTTCCTCGACTCTTTACATATTATTTGTTCGTTAGTTCTTAATACCAGCCATTGTTAAGCCAGAAGTTTTTAGCAGCAGTCCATGAACCGTAACGTCCTGCAACGTAGGCATCTGCTACACGTTCTTGGTTTTCAGCTGAGTAGTCACCGTTCAGGTATGAATCTGTTAATTGGTAACGTCCGATATAACGTCCATTTGTAGCTGTATAGCTACCACCTGATTCTTTTTGAGCGATCCATTCTTTGGCTTCTGCTTCAGATCCGCTTACAGTTGAAACAACTGTTTCACTTACTACTGGAGTTTCTGCTACTGGAGCTGAAACAGTTTCATCTTGAGCGGCTGGTGCCGCATAAGTAGCTGGCGCTGGTGTTGCAACAGGCGCTACAGGGCCATCGATAACCAACTCTTGATCAACATAAATCAAATGAATGTTATCAATGTGGTTGTTTTCTGCCAATTTTTCAACTGTTGTGTTGTGAGTTTCAGCGATTTCTGAAAGTGTATCACCTTCTTTAACAGTGTAAGTTGATGATTCTTGAGCAGATACAAATGATGGAGCAAATACTGCAAACAAGGCAGCTACTCCTGCAAGAGTTGCTTTAATCTTTTTAGTTATTGATTTCATATTCGAAAATTCTCCTTCTTTCTATAGTTCTATCATACCCTTTAAATATTACCGTTTCTTGACACTTTTATGTAGAAATATTACAAAATTATTTTTTATTTCCCTAAATAAGGTGTTTTTTGTCATAAAAGATACTATTTTTATGCTATTTGAGGTATTAGAAAGGTTTTCATCCACAATTAAAGCCAAGCCCCTCATTCTTTGATATAATAGAGATAAGAATTTTTATAAGGGGAAACTGATGAAATCACTTCGTTTTCAATCTGTCTTTGATATCATCGGACCAGTTATGATTGGCCCATCTAGTAGCCATACCGCTGGTGCTGTTCGTATTGGGAAGATTGTCTCTTCCATTTTTGATGATACTCCGACAGAAGTTGAATTCAACTTTTTAACTCATTTGCCAAGACCTATCGTGGTCACGGAACAGACCTAGCCCTTGTTGCAGGTATTTTAGGAATGGATACAGATGATCCTGAAATTCCAAATAGTCTGGAAATTGCCCACAAGCGTGGTATCAAGATTGTCTGGACCATTCAGAAAGACAGCAATGCCCCTCACCCTAACACCACTAAAATTACTGTTAAAAATGCCCACAAGACCATCAGCGTGACTGGTATTTCTATCGGTGGAGGAAATATTCAAGTAACCGAACTCAATGGTTTTGCCGTCTCTCTCAATATGAATACACCGACTATCATCATCGTTCATCAAGATATTCCAGGTATGATTGCCCTTGTTACAGAGGCGCTTTCCCGCTATGGTATCAATATCGCCCAGATGAATGTCACTCGTGAAAAAGCTGGTGAAAAAGCCATTATGATTATCGAAGTTGACAGTCGCAACTGTGATGAGGCTATCGAAGAAATTGAAAAATCCCTCATCTCCACAATGTCAATTTCTTTAAATAGGAGGAAGCATGTTTTATTCTATCAAAGAATTGGTCGAGCAAGCAGATCTGGACTTTCAAGGAAATGTCGCAGAACTCATGATTACAACAGAGTTTGAATTGACCGGTCGCGAACGTGAAGAAGTCTTCCTTCTCATGGAACGCAATCTGGAAGTTATGAAAGCCTCTGTCCAACTTGGCCTCAATGAAAATAAATCTCGTAGTGGCCTGACAGGTGGAGATGCTGCCAAATTGGATCACTACATCGAAAACGGAAAAACTCTGTCAGATTATACGATTCTCTCGGCTGCCCGAAATGCCATCGCAGTCAATGAACACAATGCCAAAATGGGCTTGGTCTGTGCCACTCCAACCGCTGGAAGTGCTGGCTGTCTGCCATCCGTTCTCACTGCTGCTATTGAAAAATTAGACCTCAGCCACGAGCAACAATTGGATTTCCTCTTTGCTGCTGGTGCCTTTGGACTAGTCATCGCAAACAATGCCTCCATCTCAGGTGCTGAGGGTGGGTGTCAAGCTGAAGTTGGTTCAGCCTCTGCTATGAGTGCTGCCGCCTTGACTCTGGCTGCAGGTGGAACACCTTATCAGGCCAGTCAAGCTATTGCCTTTGTCATTAAAAATATGCTAGGCCTCATCTGTGACCCTGTTGCAGGTTTGGTCGAAGTTCCCTGTGTCAAACGTAATGCCATGGGAGCTAGCTTTGCTTTCATCGCAGCAGACATGGCCTTGGCAGGTATCGAATCTAAAATCCCTGTGGATGAAGTGATCGATGCCATGTACCAAGTAGGAGCAAGCATGCCAACTGCCTTTCGTGAAACAGCTGAAGGTGGACTCGCTACCACCCCTACTGGTCGTCGCCTCCAAAAAGAAATTTTCGGAGAATAAGCTTATCAAATAGGAGAAACCATGACCTCTATCACAGCGATTTTTTTCGATTTGGATGGAACCCTCGTTGATAGTTCTATCGGGATTCACAATGCCTTTACCTATACCTTTAAAGAGCTGGGGGTGCCTAGCCCTGATGCCAAAACTATTCGTGGTTTTATGGGACCACCTCTCGAAAGTAGTTTTGCGACCTGCCTGTCCAAAGACCAAATTTCTGAAGCCGTGCAGATATATCGTTCTTACTATAAGGCAAAAGGCATCTATGAAGCTCAACTCTTTCCTCAGATTATAGACTTGCTTGAGGAGTTATCGAGCAGTTATCCACTCTACATCACCACGACAAAGGATACATCTACTGCTCAAGACATGGCCAAAAACTTGGAAATCCATCATTTCTTTGATGGCATTTATGGTTCTAGCCCTGAAGCACCCCATAAGGCAGATGTCATTCACCAAGCCTTGCAGACACATCAACTAGCACCAGAACAAGCCATCATCATCGGAGATACCAAGTTTGATATGCTGGGAGCTCGAGAAACAGGTATTCAGAAATTGGCCATCACTTGGGGATTTGGAGAGCAAGCAGATCTACTAAACTATCAACCTGATTATATCGCTCACAAACCCTTAGAAGTTTTGGCGTATTTTCAATAGCATAGACTGGGTAACAATTCCATTTCAGAAGAAAATGAAGTAATACTCAATGAAAATCAAAGAGCAAACTAGGAAACTAGCTGCGGGCTGCTCAAAACACTGTTTTGAGGTTGCAGATAGAACTGACGAAGTCAGCTCAAAACACTGTTTTGAGGTTGTGGATAGAACTGACGAAGTCAGCTCAAAACACTGTTTTGAGGTTGTGGATAGAACTGACGAAGTCAGCTCAAAACACTGTTTTGAGGTTGTGGATAGAACTGACGAAGTCAGCTCAAAACACCGTTTTGAAGTGGCAGATAGAACTGACGAAGTCAGCTCAAAACACCGTTTTGAGGTGGCAGATAGAACTGACGAAGTCAGCTCAAAACACCGTTTTGAGGTGGCAGATAGAACTGACGAAGTCAGCTCAAAACACCGTTTTGAGGTGGCAGATAGAACTGACGAAGTCAGCTCAAAACACCGTTTTGAGGTGGCAGATAGAACTGACGAAGTCAGCTCAAAACACCGTTTTGAGGTGGCAGATAGAACTGACGAAGTCAGCTCAAAACACCGTTTTGAGGTGGCAGATAGAACTGACGAAGTCAGCTCAAAACACCGTTTTGAGGTGGCAGATAGAACTGACGAAGTCAGCTCAAAACACCGTTTTGAGGTGGCAGATAGAACTGACGAAGTCAGCTCAAAACACCGTTTTGAGGTGGCAGATAGAAGTCTGACCGTTTTGAGGTGGCAGCTCAAAACACCGTTTTGAGGTGGCAGATAGAACTGACGAAGTCAGCTCAAAACACCGTTTTGAGGTGGCAGATAGAACTGACGAAGTCAGCTCAAAACACCGTTTTGAGGTGGCAGATAGAACTGACGAAGTCAGCTCAAAACACCGTTTTGAGGTGGCAGATAGAACTGACGAAGTCAGCTCAAAACACCGTTTTGAGGTGGCAGATAGAACTGACGAAGTCAGCTCAAAACACCGTTTTGAGGTGGCAGATAGAACTGACGAAGTCAGCTCAAAACACCGTTTTGAGGTGGCAGATAGAACTGACGAAGTCAGCTCAAAACACCGTTTTGGGTGGCAGATAGAACTGACGAAGTCAGTAACATATATCTACGGCAAGGCGACGTTGACGTGGTTTGAAGAGATTTTCGAAGAGTATAAGCCTCTACATAACAAAACGCATATTACCAAGGCTCAAGACCTGATAATATGCGTTTTTCTTTTTTATTCAACGTGGGTTGTTTGATTGGCAAAGGCGATAATAGCCTGCTTCAACTCATCTCCACTAAGAGTGCGGAACTCTTCAATCTTTTGATCGATGGCTTCTAGAGGCATGACATTAACCTTACCAACGAAAATCTTATCCATAACTTGGTTATCAACAAGTTCTGTTGATACCAAGAGTTCTTCGTAGAGTTTTTCACCTGGACGGATTCCAACTTCAACGATTGGAATTTCGCTTTCGGTGTGTCCACTTAGAAGGACCATTTTCTTGGCCAAGTCATAAATCTTGACTGGTTTGCCCATATCAAGGATAAAGACTTCCCCATCCTTGGCATAAGCACCAGCATGGATAACCAGACGGCTAGCTTCTGGAATAGTCATAAAGTAGCGGGTCATACGGAAGTCTGTCACCGTTACAGGCCCACCTTCAGCAATCTGACGTTCAAAGACTGGAATGACACTACCTCGGCTACCAAGAACATTCCCAAAACGAACCGCACAGTAAGTCGATTGGCTACGTTGGTTAAAGCCAGTGACAATCAACTCCGCCACGCGCTTAGTTGCTCCCATAACATTGGGTGGATTGACCGCCTTATCTGTCGAAATCATAACCATCTTAGCTACTTTGGCTTCATCAACAGCCCTAGCAACATTGTAAGTTCCGCGGATATTGTTTTTGAAGGCTTCTTTTGGATTGCGCTCCATCATAGGAACATGCTTGTGGGCTGCCGCATGATAAACAATAGCAGGTTTGTACTGCTCAAAGACTTGCAAGAGACGGTCGTAGTCTTGAATGTCCGCAATCACAGGTACATAATCAATCCCTTGGAACTTACGAATCAATTCATGATAAACAAGGTAGATTGAGTTTTCCCCATGACCGAGCAAGACAATGCGTTCAGGATTGAAGCGACTAACTTGACGACAGATTTCAGAACCGATTGAACCTCCAGCTCCTGTGACTAAGATGGTCTTACCTGTCAGTTCTGCACCCAGACGCGATTCGTCAAGACGAATTTCCTGACGACCCAAAAGGTCTGTGATATCAATCTTCTGGAAGCCTCCACCTGCTGGGTGAAGTCCTTGAACAACCGTTTCAACCTTAGGCATCTTGTAACATTTGACACCCAGCTTATTACACATCTGCAAGATACGCTCATACTCTGACGAATCAAGCGACGGAATCACAACGATGACACGCTCGATTTGATGGCGTTTGGCTAATTCAGGCAGATTGTCATAAGAGCCCAAAACAGGGATACCACCAAGTTTTTGACCCTTTTTCTTAGCATCCTTATCCAAGATACCGACCAGTTCTAATTCACTGGTTGGATGTTGGTAACTATCCATAAAGAGGGCTCCGCCATCACCAGCACCAATCAAGAAGGTTCGACGGTGTTCTCCATCACCACTACCTTTTTTGCGTCTGGAGTAGAGTAACTGCCAAGTAATCCGTGGCAATAAAATCAAGAAGGTACTCAACAAGATAAAGAGAATGATGAAACGGATGGAGAAGAGTGGCAAGAAGGCATAGCAGATTCCATAAGACAAAACACTGCTGGCAGTCACACCAAAAAAGATTTTCATGAAATCCGTAATCTTGCTGTAACGACTAATACTAGCATTCAACCCCCAAAAACCAATCATCAATTGATAGAACAGAAAGGCCAAACTCGTATAGATAATGTAGTCAACAGGTGCTGGATTAATCAGCCCATAAAATAAAATATAAGATACAATGATCGAAACCACCATACTGAAAATATCAAATATTCCCCAGAAAACCTGCTTTTGTTGTTTATTTAAAATTTCCACCAGATCAATCACATAATCTGTGAGTTTTTTATTCATAGAAATTTACTCCTCTAAAAGAGTTTTACTATATTGTTATTGTAGCATATTTTGATTTATTTGGCTTATTTTTCCAAATAAATTACTGTTCCCTTGTACTCTTTCTTCCATTTAAATCCTCTAATTAAACCTACAATCGTTCCAAGGCCATAAGCAAAGTGAATGGAAAATAAAAGAAAGGGCATCACAATTAGAAATCCATTTTTATGTTTTAATAAAGTCAGCAAAGTGAGTAGTGATAAAAGTAAAAAATAGGCGCCTAATAGTAAAGTTATGAATACGAATGTGATCGGTAACAATACTAGACTAAACACAAGACTCAAAACAAATAAACAAGGAACATAGTGAAATAATGATAAACACTTAAACTGAACATGACTTGTCAAGCCAATCCACAAACCATTTGAATACTTTTGATGCAGCATTTTCTTGAATGTTGGTCGAATATACTGATAAGATAGAATACTTGGGCTATAGCGGATTTTATAACCATGTTCTCGAATTCTATAATGAATATCATTATCTTCAGTTCGGCCAAGTTGCTCATTTACTAAACCAACCTTCTGGAAAACCTCTCGTTTATACATCCCATGAAAAATAGAAGAAACATATCTATCCTCGGCACTATTTCGATAATTGGCAATGCTACTGCCAAACATATTTTCCTCAACAAGATGCAAGGTCTCTGCCCATTTTCCTTTTCCTTCGACAATCGTCGGTCTAGGCCCCCCACAGACAAATTCACCTTGTTGAATAACAGCCACATTGTTCATTACAAAAGTCTCAGTAACTTTTGAATGAGCATCAATTTTTAAAATAAGGTCCCCTACAGAATGTTTAACTCCCAGGTTAAAACCACTAGCTTGATTTTTCTTAGGATTGTTATACAATCTAATTGAGTTAAACTCTGTATCTTCCTTTATAAATTGCTGAATGATAGCTGTGGTCCCATCTGTGGACATAGCATTTATAAATAGAATTTCAATATTCTCTTTAGGATAGGTTTGATTTTTTAAGTCTTCAATTAGACCAGACAGATATTTTTCTTCATTGTATGCACTGATTACAATGGATACGAGAAGACTTTCAACATTTTGAGTCACTACTACTCTCCTGAATTTTTCCTTCCACCATTCTATCATAATTTTCAAGACTTTCCCATTTTTATCTTGAAAGCCAGAAACCTTACTTGACATTATAGTGAAAAAGCCTTAAAATAAGCTGTTATTAAAATCAGCTAGAAGAGGTATTTTATGAAAAAGCAATCACTCTTTTTTGTTCCAGGTATTATCCTGATTGGTGTTTCTTTGCGGGCTCCTTTTACTGTTTTACCCATTATTTTGGGAGATATTTCGCAAGGGCTGGGGGTAGAAGTTAGTTCGCTTGGTGTCTTGACCAGCCTGCCTCTCCTTATGTTTACCCTCTTTTCACCATTTTCTACCCGACTGGCTCAGAAAATCGGCTTGGAGCATCTCTTCACCTACAGCCTCTTCTTCTTGACCATCGGCTCACTTATTCGACTAATCAATCTGCCCCTGCTCTATCTAGGAACCTTGATGGTTGGGGCAAGTGTCGCAGTCATCAATGTCCTGCTTCCTAGTCTTATCCAAGCCAATCAACCAAAGAAGATTGGTTTTCTGACCACCTTATATGTAACCTCTATGGGGATTGCGACGGCTCTGGCTTCCTATCTAGCCGTGCCTATTACACAAGCCAGTTCTTGGAAAGGACTTATCATCCTCCTCACCCTGCTCTGCCTAGCAACTTTTTTGGTCTGGCTGCCTAATCACCGCTATAATCACAGACTGGCTCCACAAACCAAACAAAAAAGTCAAATAAAGGTCATGCGTAATAAACAGGTTTGGGCAATTATTATCTTTTCAGGTTTTCAATCCTTGATCTTTTACACCGTCATGACCTGGTTACCTACCATGTCTATCCATGCAGGTCTATCCAGTCACGAAGCTGGCTTGCTGACTTCTATCTTATCTCTTATTAGCATTCCTTTTTCAATGACCATCCCAAGCCTGACAACCAGTTTATCTACTCGCAACCGTCAGCTCATGCTCACTCTGGTTTCACTAGCTGGTGTGGTCGGCATTTCCATGCTCTTTTTCCCAATCAATCATTTCATTTACTGGCTTACCATCCATCTCCTCATCGGAACCGCAACCAGCGCCCTCTTCCCTTATCTCATGGTCAACTTTTCACTCAAGACAAGCGCCCCTGAAAAGACAGCCCAATTGTCAAGCCTATCTCAAACAGGAGGCTATATCCTAGCAGCCTTTGGGCCAACCCTCTTTGGTTACAGTTTTGACCTGTTCCACTCTTGGGTACCAGCTGTAGCTGCCCTCTTGCTCATCTATATCCTGATGACTGTGGCCCTCTTTACAGTGGACAGAGCGGATAAGATCCTTTAAACTTCTAGTTTTAGCTAGAAGTTTTTTATATATAAAAATTTTACACATTTCTCTTGACAGGGCTTTCTTTTAGATGTACAATCTATGTGTAGAAAAATTATATATAAAAATCTTACACATTAGAAAAGGAGGTTTCCCATGTACTTTCCAACATCCTCTGCCTTGATTGAATTTCTCATCTTGGCCGTACTGGAGCAGGGTGATTCTTATGGTTATGAGATTAGCCAAACCATTAAGCTCATCGCTAATATCAAAGAATCCACACTCTATCCCATTCTCAAAAAATTGGAAGGCAATAGCTTTCTGACAACCTATTCTAGAGAGTTCCAAGGTCGCATGCGCAAATACTACTCCTTGACAAACGGTGGTATAGAGCAGCTCTTGACCCTAAAAGATGAATGGACACTCTATACAGACACCATCAATGGCATCATAGAAGGGAGTATCCGCCATGACAAGAACTGAATACCTGACTCAGCTAGAACTCTATCTCAAGAAACTACCTGAAGCTGACCGTATCGAAGCCATGGACTATTTCAGAGAGCTCTTTGACGATGCTGGAATCGAAGGAGAAGAAGAACTCTTCGCTAGTTTGGGAACTCCCAAAGAAGCGGCCCACGAAGTCCTCTCCAATCTTCTCGATAAAAAAATCAATGAGGCACCCGCTCAAAAAAATAACCGACAAATTTTGCATATCGCCTTGTTAGCCCTCCTTGCAGCACCTATCGGCATTCCTCTGGGAATCGCCATCCTCGTGACCCTGTTCGCAATCCTTGTAGCCGCTTTGACTGTCATTCTGGCTTTCTTTGCAGTTTCCATACTGGGTATCATCGGCGGATTCCTATTTTTAGTTGAAAGTTTCACTGTCCTCGCCCAAGCCAAATCAGCCTTTATCTTGATTTTTGGTTCTGGTTTACTGGCTATCGGTGCTTCTTCGCTAGTTTTACTTGGCATTTCCTATGTAACTCGCTTCTTCGGTCTACTCATTGTTCGTCTGGTACAATTTGTTCTTAAAAAAGGAAAGAGAGGTAATCAGCATGCGTAAATGGACAAAAGGATTTCTCATCTTTGGTTTGGTGACTACCGTTATCGGCTTTATCCTGCTTTTTGTAGGTATCCAATCTGACGGGATTAAGAGCCTACTTTCCATGTCCAAAGAACCTGTCTATGATAGCCGTACGGAAAAGCTAACCTTTGGCAAGGAAGTCGAAAACCTAGAAATTACTCTCCACCAACACGCGCTCACCATCACAGACTCTTTCGATGATCAAATCCACATTTCTTACCATCCATCTCTTTCTGCTCTCCATGATCTTATCACCAATCAGAACGATAGAACTCTGAGTCTCACTGATAAGAAACTGTCTGAAACTCCGTTTCTCTCTTCTGGAATTGGTGGGATTCTTCATATCGCAAGTAGCTACTCTAGTCGTTTTGAAGAAGTTATTCTCCAGCTACCAAAAGGGAGAACTCTAAAAGGGATCAACATCTCAGCCAATCGCGGACAAACCACCATCATAAATGCTAGCCTTGAAAATGCGACCCTCAATACAAACAGCTATATCCTCCGAATTGAAGGAAGTCGTATCAAAAACAGTAAACTCACAACGCCCAATATCGTTAATATCTTTGATACAGTTCTTACAGATAGTCAGCTAGAGTCAACAGAACATCACTTCCACGCTGAAAATATCCAAGTCCATGGCAAGGTTGAACTGACTGCCAAAGATTATCTCAGAATCATCCTAGACCAGAAAGAAAGCCAACGAATTAACTGGGACATCTCAAGCAACTATGGTTCTATCTTCCAATTCACAAGAGAAAAGCCTGAATCAAGAGGTACGGAATTAAGCAACCCTTACAAAACTGAAAAAACCGATGTCAAGGATCAACTCATTGCGAGATCTGATGATAATATTGATCTAATATCCACACCAAGCAGACGTTGACAAAAACGCTTACATCTGCTACTATGGAAACATATTTATCTAACTAAAAGGAGGTTCTACCATGAAACAAGAATGGTTTGAAAGTAATGATTTTGTAAAAACAACAAGCAAGAACAAGCCTGAAGAGCAAGCTCAAGAGGTTGCAGACAAGGCTGAAGAAAGGATAGCCGATCTCGATACACCAATTGAAAAAAATACTCAGTTAGAGGAGGAAGTCTCTCAAGCTGAAGTCGAATTGGAAAGCCAGCAAGAAGAGAAAATGGAAGCTCCTGAAGACAGTGAAGCGAGAACAGAAATAGAAGAAAAGAAGGCATCTAATTCTACTGAAGAAGAGCCAGACCTTTCTAAAGAAACAGAAAAAGTCACTATAGCTGAAGAGAGCCAAGAAGCTCTTCCTCAGCAAAAAGCAACCACGAAAGAGCCTCTTCTTCTCAGTAAATCTTTAGAAAGTCCTTATATCCCCGACCAAGCTCCAAAATCTAGGGATAAATGGAAAGAGCAAGTGCTTGATTTTTGGTCTTGGCTAGTGGAAGCAATCAAATCTCCTACAAGCAAGCTTGAAACAAGTAGCACACACAGCTACACAGCCTTTCTCTTGCTCATTCTATTTTCTTCATCTTCCTTTTTCTTTAGTATCTACCACATCAAACATGCTTACTATGGACATATAGCAACCATAAACAGCCACTTCCCTGAGCAACTAGCACCTTTAACTCTCTTTTCTATCATCTCTATCCTAGTAGCAACAACACTCTTCTTCTTTTCATTCCTCTTGGGTAGTTTCGTTGTGAGACGATTTATCTACCAAGACAAGAACTGGACGCTGGAAAAGATTCTCCAACAATATAGTCAACTCTTGGCAATTCCAATCTTCCTAACTGCCATTGCTAGTTTCTTTGCCTTCTTTGATAGCCTACGATTTTCAGCCCTTTTGTGTGTGATTAGCATTGGAATCATTCTGCTTGCTAGCCTCCATATCATTACGAGACCTAGTCAAGCAAGTGAAAGCGACTCCTTCTATCAATTATTCTTGTCTGTCCTTGTGAACGGAGTCATTATCATCCTCTTCTTTGTAGCTGAAGTGGCACTGATTGGAGATTATCTTCGTATCTTAGCCTTTCTTTAAACTTCATACTCTTCGAAAATCTCTTCAAACCACGTCAGCTTCGCCTTACCGTATGTATGGTTACTGACTTCGTCAGTTTCATCCAACCTCAAAACAGTGTTTTGAGCAGCCTGCGGCTAGCTTCCTAGTTTGCTCTTTGATTTTCATTGAGTAGCAATCCTGTCTTTCACGGCAGGATTTTTTATATATCAAAAAGCAAGTCACTTGACCTGCTTCTGCTTTACTCTTCTTGTGCTAATGCTTTAAAATCTTTGTCTAAGATGGGTTGCACTTCTAATTGATTGGCGTCTAGTTGGTGGTAAAATGCTGATGGTAGCGACTCTAGGAATTTTGCATAGTCCAAGCGAGCGATAGCCTCATAGTCTTCTGGTTTAGAGCCGTCTCCTGTGATTTGAACCAAGTCAATCTCCCACTGGACTTCCTTATCCACCAATTGCTCCATATAGGCTGCAGGAACAAATGGTTCTCTCGGTAAAACTGTCTTGACTCCTTGAGCTAGATGGTAAACGCCATGCACTTGTCCCTCTCCATCCTGATAGAAGGAAACTCTTGCAAAGTAGGCATCTGTCTCTTGAACCGCACGCACACGCGCTTCAAACTGTGCCAAACCATCTTCCCCTAAAAAGCTTTTCAAATCCTCATGACTAAAGAAAACAGGATTAAAAATTCCTTGGCAAATCGTAAAACGGGCTGCAGTGTCTGCAAGATGGGCTTGAATACTTGCTTGGAAATAAGCTTCAAAATCAAAACCATCTAGTCCTTCAATCTCAGTTCCTGTGTAAGCAAGCAAAGCATCTAAAAATGACTTGATGATCTCCCAGTCTGTCTGCGTTAGTAGGTCAGGAAGATCGACACGGTAAGCCTTTTGATCATCAGCATAACTGACCTTAAAAAGAAATTGTGATTGCCCCACTATCGCACACTCGATATACTCGAGACGGTTAAGAGGCTGACGGAGATAGACAGCATCATAGCTATGTGACTCCAAACCATCTACCAATGCCAAGATGGACTTGGCAGTCAAAATTTCCTGTTCTCCTAAAATGCTCTGTTTATTTGGAATAAAAATTGTTTTCTCCATAACTGGACTCCTTTGAAATCGTTTACATACAGTATACCTTATTTTCCTGAAAGATACAGAAACAAACTTTAGATTTTTGAGTACAAAGCATAGAAAAACAGCCCCTGAGGACTGTTTGATCTTATACAGTAGCTGCTTGATCCAAGCTTTCACCGATAGCGGCTAGGCGCTCGATTACTTCAGCTTGTGTCAATTCATTTTTTGAAACATAGCGGTTACGTGGGTGAACACGGCACTCGTGTGAGCATCCACGAAGGTACTTGTCTTCATTTTCTTCTGATGTCAAGATACGACGGTTACAGAAGGGATTTCCACAGTTGACATAACGTTCACATGGTGTTCCATCAAACCAGTCTTTCCCTACGATGGTTGGGTTGACATGGTTGACATCAACAGCGATACGTTCGTCAAAGACGTACATTTTCCCATCCCAAAGCTCACCTTGAACTTCTGGGTCTTTACCGTAAGTTGCAATTCCTCCGTGCAATTGGCCGACATCTTTGTAGCCTTCACGAACCATCCAGCCTGAGAATTTCTCACAGCGAACCCCACCTGTACAGTAAACCACGACGCGCTTGTCCATGAATTTTTCCTTGTTATCACGGACCCATTGTGGTAACTCACGGAAGTTGCGAATATCTGGGCGAATAGCTCCACGGAAATGTCCTAGGTCGTACTCATAATCGTTACGTGTGTCAAGGACAACGGTATCTTTATCAAGAAGCGCTTCTTTGAACTCTTTTGGAGACAAGTAAGCACCTGTTGTTTCAAGTGGGTTGATGTCATTGTCAAAGTCGTTGTCTTCCAAACCAAGGTGGACAATCTCTTTCTTGTAGCGAACAAACATCTTCTTGAAGGCTTGTTCACTTTCTTCGTCAATCTTGAACCAGAGGTCCTCCATGCCTGGGAGGCTGTGAACGTAGTCCATGTATTTTTGAGTTGTTTCATAGTCACCTGAAACTGTTCCGTTAATTCCCTCGTCAGCGACTAGGATACGGCCTTTAAGACCGATTGATTTACAGAAAGACAAGTGATCTGCAGCAAATTGCTCTGCATTTTCAATTGGAGTATAAAGGTAGTAAAGTAAGACACGAATATCTTTTGCCATAAGATTTGTTCTCTTTTCTATTCTTAAATTTTCTAAATTTTTTATTTATCCATACTAGTATACCTGCTTGAGAAAACGAATGCAATTTATTTGACTGGAAATTGTAGAGGATTCTCGAAATTTCCTGAATGGTTATACTCTTCGAAAATCTCTTCAAACTACGTCAGCTTCACCTTGCCGTAGGTATATGATACTGACTCTGTCAGTTCTATCCACAACCTCAAAACTGTGTTTTGAGCAGCCTGCGGCTAGCTTCCTAGTTTGCTCTTTGATTTTTATTGAGTATTAAAATAAGGATAAGAGAAAACAGGAATATCTATATCCTTGTGCCCAAAAAACCACTGCCTCCCCCAGATAAGCCTGAGGAAAGCAGTGATTCTTATTTTAGGAGTTAGGAATGAATACACGAAATCAATTTAGCTGATTATTTTTTGTTTTTCAAGAATTCATCGTATTGTTTTTGCATTTCGTTCAATACTTTTTCGTAGGCACCTTCAGATTTCAATTTTTCCATCAATTCTGGAATCGCTTTATCTGGGTCTACAGTACCAGTGTTGATAGCTGTATCAAATTGTTGCATTGTGTTAGCAATAGCTGAGATTTCAGATTTCACATTGTCAGTATTGAAGATAAATCCAAGCGCTGGAGATTCTTTAGCTTCTGCCAATTCTTTCTTAGAATCTGCAATTTGTTGATCTGTAACGTTTTCGTTGATGTAAAGAATCCAGTTGTTACCAGTGTTCCATCCACCCATGTGAGTGTTTCCTTTGTAGCCATCAAGAACGCGAACACGGTTTTCTTTACCTTCAATTTTTTCCCAGTTCTTGCCTTCTGGACCGTAAACCAGACCGTTCAAGAGTTCTGGGTTCGTATTCAAGAGGTTCAACACCTCCATTGATTTTTCTTTGTTCTTAGAGTTGTTTGAGATGACAAAGTTAGCAACTTGTGTTGTTTGGTTTTTCTTGATGAAGTTAGTAATTGGTTTGATTTGGATATCTTTGTTGGCAACACGTGAAAGCAAGCTGTTACCGTAGTCAGCTGGTCCTACTGTTTCTTCACGAACGAACCAAGTATCTTGTTGAAGGTCAAAGGAAGTATCGCTTGTTGCGACGTCTTTTGGAATGTAGCCAGCTTCATAGAATTTGTGAAGAGTCTTCAAGTGTTCTTTGAAACGAGGCACTTCGTAACGGTTTACAACTTTAGTAGTATCGCCTTCAAGGTCGATAACGAATGGAAGACCGTTTGCTACTGGGTAGTCAAAGTTATCAGATGGGATGAAAACTTTACCAATAGCAAATGGTACTACGTCTGGAGCTTTTTCTTTAATTTGTTTCAAGACTGGCTCAAGAGTTTCGTAAGAAGTAACACCTGAAATATCGATACCATATTTAGCAAGGAGAGTTCCGTTGAAGGCAAAGTTTTGAGATGATGCAACGTTGGCTGCAACTGGAACAGCGTAAATCTTACCATTTACAGTATTACCCTTGATGTAAGCTGGGTCAAGTGCCTTGTAAAGGTCTTTACCTTCTTTTTTGTACAATTCTGTCAAGTCAGCGTAAGCACCTTTTTGAGCATTTACAATGTAGTTATCTGCAAAGGCAATATCATAGTTTTCACCAGATGATGTGATAACTGACATTTTCTTACCATAGTCACCCCAGCCAAGGTATTGGATATCCAATTTGGCACCAACTTTTTCTTCGATGATTTTGTTGGCATTTGCTAACAATTCATCCAAGTTGTCTGGTTTGTCACCGATTTGGTACATTTTGATAACAGGTTTGTCACCTGAATCAGCAGCTTTTTTGCTGTTACCTGTCAAATTTCCACAAGCAGCAAGACCTGCAGCCAAAGCGACTACACTAGCAGATGCAAAAGCATATTTTTTCCAGTTTTTCATGATAAAAACTCCTTTTTTTATTTTTAAACTTATAAACAATGTAATGATTTTATACTCAATGAAAATCAAAGAGCAAACTAGGAAACTAGCCGCAGGTTGCTCAAAACAGTGTTTTGAGGTTGTGGATAGAACTGACGAAGTCAGTAACCATACCTACGGCAAGGCGACGTTGACGCGGTTTGAAGAGATTTTCGAAGAGTATTAACTTCACACCAGGGAAGTTGGGAACTGAGAAATGTTTTTCCTCAATAAGCACTATTCTTTCACACCACCGATAGTCAAACCTTTTACAAAGTAGCGTTGGAAGAATGGATACAAAATCGCGATTGGAAGGGTTGCGACCACAACCATGGCCATACGACCTGTTTCTTTCGGTAGAGCAACTCCCAGTTGACCAGTCAAGCCGACCGCTTTGGCAATGTAGTCCATATTTTGTTGGATTTGCATGAGCAAATATTGCAATGGATACAAGTTGTCACTCTTGATGTAAAGAAGGGCGTTGAACCAGTCATTCCAGAAACCAAGAGCTGTCAAAAGCGTGATGGTTGCGATACCTGGTAGTGACAATGGCAAACAGATTTGGAAGAAAATCCGAGCCTCACTAGCACCATCGATACGAGCCGATTCTAGAATGGCTTCTGGAATGGTCTTCTTGAAGAAGGAACGCATCAAGATGATGTTAAATGGTGAGAGAAGCATTGGAACAATCAAGGCCCAAACAGTATCCCCAAGCTGAAGCACACGAGTCACCATGATATAACCTGGTACCAAACCAGCGTTGAACAACATACTGAGCAGAACGAAGATGGTAAAGAATCTGCGATACTTAAAGGTTGTCCGTGAAATAGCGTAGGCATAGGTTGTTGTGATAAAGACATTTGTAAATGTCCCAACTACGGTTACAAAGACAGAAATGAAGAGGGCTTGTAAGATTTTATCCTTAAACTGTGCCAAAAACTCAAAACCGTCTAATCCAAATTGGGATGGGAAGAAGCTGTAGCCGTATTGGAGGAGGCTTTTCTCGTCCGTCACTGAAATAATGATAACGAATACGAAGGGTAGGATACAAGAGAGGGCAATCAAACCCGAAATGGTACTGAAGAAGATATCTGCTTTCTTACTGAAGGAGTGAATGCCGACATTATCAATTTTTTCTTTTTTAATTTTCTTTTCTGCCATATTCTCCTCCTTCTAGAACAAGGCTGAGTTTGGATCAACTCGTCTTGCAAGTAAGTTTGATAGAACCACCAGAATCAATCCGACTACTGATTGGTAGAGACCTGCTGCTGAAGCCATCCCGATATCTGCTGTCTGGGTCAATCCATTATATACATATACGTCCAAGACGTTGGTTACGTTATAAAGATGACCAGCATTGTGAGGGATTTGGTAGAAAAGACCGAAGTCTGCACGGAAGATATTTCCGACTGCAAGGATGGTCAATACAGTTACCAACGGTGTCAACTGCGGAATGGTTACATTGCGAATCCGTTGCCATTTGCTGGCTCCGTCCACTGTCGCTGCTTCGTAGTAGGTTGGATCAATTCCCATAATCGTCGCATAGTACATGACACTGCTATATCCAAAACCTTTCCAAATACCTAAGAAAAGTAGGAGATAGGGCCAAATTCCCAAATCAGCGTAGAAGTTGACTTCTTTGAGACCAAGACTTTCCAATAAATGATTGAACACCCCTTTATCAATATTTAGGAAGGCATCTGTAAAGAAACTGATGATAACCCAAGACAGGAAGTAAGGGAACAACATAGAAGTTTGGAAAATCTTCACCATTCTCTTGGAACGGAGCTCGCTGAGGATAATGGCAATCCCTACAGATACAACTAAACCTAGAAAGATAAAGCCAAGATTGTAGAGAACCGTATTTCGTGTGATAATAAAGGCGTCTCTTGAACTAAATAAGAATCTGAAATTATCGAGTCCGACCCATTTACTATTTATGATACTATCTATGAAACCATTACTGGTCATGTGGTAGTCTTTGAAGGCAACCACGTTTCCAAATACTGGAATGTAGAAGAATAGAATCAACCAGAGCGCCCCTGGCAAAACCATCAAGAGAAAGATCCAGTTGTCTCTCAAGGTTTTTGAAAACTTATTCATAATTTCCTCCCTTTTTATTTTGATATCCATCTAAAAATTTCTTTTTTAGACTTTTGATAACGATTACATTATTAGTATACTCCTATTTGCAGATTAGGTTAAACTCCTAATTATAGAAAAAACTCTACAAATTATGTAGCAGATTTAAAACTTTATCACCACTATCAAACAAATGTCCTAAATCAATTGTTTATTTTATCTCTATTAGCCCAGTGATGGCGTCACTCTGTTACCCTGTGCTAGTCTCCCAAACAAAATTTTAGGAGCAATGAAGCCCACTATTCTTAGAAAAAAAGCCTATTATCAAGTTCCATAGACTTTTGACCATAGGCGTTTTTCTCTTTTTAACGTTTTTTCTCAAAACTCATCATGAGCTCTGTCTAAAAATAAATAAAGGTACTACTTTTCTCAACTTTTTTAGAAAGCTAATACTCTTCGAAAATCTCTTCAAACTACGTCAGCCTCCATCTGCAACCTCAAAACAGTGTTTTGAGCAACCTGCGGCTAGCTTCCTAGTTTGCTCTTTGATTTTCATTGAGTATAAGGCAAGACCAAGTCAATTTATAACAATGTTTTAGAAGCGATATTGTACTAGTCGTAACCGCCCAATAACGAAGTATATTGAAAAATCTCCAGACTAGAGAACTCACGGATAGTTCCTAATCTGGAGATTTCTTATTTGCACTTTTCTTGTACAACTTTATTCCATGGTAAATAAGCCTCTAAAACCTCTTTGTTTACGAGAGTTTCCTCGTTTGGAAGACATTCTAGAAGATAGGATAGATATTTTTCACTATTTAGTTGACGATGTTTAGCTGTTTCCAACAAACTCATAATAATAGCTGTTGCTTTAGCTCCTTCAAAACTTTGAGAAAACAACCAATTTTTACGTCCCATAACCAATGATTTAATGGCGCGTTCAGCTAGATTATTGGAAAGGACCAGATGCCCGTCTTTCAAAATGGCCTTAAAGGTTTCTTCATACTTGAGACTGTATTCAATTGCCCTTCCTAGTTTTGAACCAGGTAAAACCGACTGACGCCGACACCAAGCAAAGAAGTCTTCCATTAGGGGTTGGAGCTCTTCTTGACGTTTCTGTAGTCGTTCATCAGCTGGCAAAACCTCCCAGTCTCTTTCCAAGGCAAATAACTGGTCACAATAAGCTAAACCTTTAGCTCCTAAGGATGAGTTATCTGCTTGCTTGGGGGTGGATTCAAAAACTTCCTTCTCACATGCGCCCAACATCCAACAAGTTCAGCTTCTTCCAGTTGACGATAAGCTTCTAGCGGTTCGCAGTTTACCAAGCTTAGCGTCGCTTTGCTCCTAAACCTTGGACTGCTATCCCATAGGCAGAACTAGAGGACTAAAGTCCTAAGTTACTGCCGCAACATATCACAATGCACATATCCAGAATAGTCTCCTAGGAATTCTTGTACTACTGAACCACTTCGACGCTGATCATGGTGGTAAAGCCTAATCCCTTGTTTCTCTGATTTTCCTGACAAAAAAGTCCAATAGTAGGTCAGATGGCTATCACTTTCTAAGACCCGATAAGAGGTTTCATCCGCATGAAGAAGAGCTTGTTCTAACAACTTTTCTCGTAAAAGCTTATAAAGGGACTCTAAATAGTATTGACTCGTCTTGATATGCCAATTAGAGATTTCCTTACGTGTGATTGGTAAACCCATCTTAGCCCAATCTTCTTCTTGGCGATAATTACGAACTTTAAGCAGCATATCATTTCTCTTTTTAGAATCAAAATGTCGAGATTGTGGAATCTCTACAGGAACAATAGGTTGTGGCATTAAAATATCCGTAACCGCCCAATAACGAAGTATATTGAAAAATCTCCAGACTAGAGAACTCACGGATAGTTCCTAATCTGGAGATTTCTTATTTGCACTTTTCTTGTACAACTTTATTCCATGGTAAATAAGCCTCTAAAACCTCTTTGTTTACGAGAGTTTCCTCGTTTGGAAGACATTCTAGAAGATAGGATAGATATTTTTCACTATTTAGTTGATGACGTTTAGCTGTTTCCAACAAACTCATAATAATAGCTGTTGCTTTAGCTCCTTCAAAACTTTGAGAAAACAACCACCCTCGCTTTTTTAAACTGAGCTCAGGCTAAAAGAGTCCATAGGACTCTTTTACTACGTCCCATAACCAATGATTTAATGGCGCGTTCAGCTAGATTATTGGAAAGGACCAGATGCCCGTCTTTCAACATGGCCTTAAAGGTTTCTTCATACTTGAGACTGTATTCAATTGCCCTTCCTAGTTTTGAACCAGGTAAAACTGACTGACGCCGACACCAAGCAAAGAAGTCTTCCATTAGGGGTTGGAGCTCTTCTTGACGTTTCTGTAGTCGTTCATCAGCTGGCAAAACCTCCCAGTCTCTTTCCAAGGCAAATAACTGGTCACAATAAGCTAAACCTTTAGCTCCTAAGGATGAGTTATCTGCTTGCTTGGGGGTGGATTCAAAAAACTTCCTTCTCACATGCGCCCAACATCCAACAAGTTCAGCTTCTTCCAGTTGACGATAAGCTTCTAGCGGTTCGCAGTTTACCAAGCTTAGCGTCGCCTTGCTCCTAAACCTTGGACTGCTATCGCATAGGCAGAACTAGAGGACTAAAGTCCTAAGTTACTGCCGCAACATATCACAATGCACATATCCAGAATAATCTCCTAGGAATTCTTGTACTACTGAACCACTTCGACGCTGATCATGGTGGTACAGCGTGATTCCTTGCTTCTCAGCTTTCCCAGACAAAAAAGTCCAATAGTAGGTCAGATGGCTATCACTCTCTAGCACCCTATAAGAAGTTTCATCCGCATGAAGTAAGGGCTGAGTCAATAGTCTCTCTCGCAAGAGGTTATAGAGGGGCTCCAAATAGTATTGACTCGCCTTGATATGCCAATTAGAGATTTCCTTACGTGTGATTGGTAAACCCATCCTAGCCCAATCTTCTTCTTGGCGATAATTGGGGACCTTCAGATTAAACTTCTGATGGATGGTGTGAGCGATAATAGAAGCTGAGCCAAGGCTATGCGCCAAAGGGGCTTTAGGGATAGGAGCTTTCACAATTTTATCACTCGGATTTTTCTCACTGCATGCTTGGCATTTGTAAGAGTGTTGGATATGATCTATGCGTTTTAATTGCGCAGGAATAAAGACTAATTCTTGTCCTTGAAGGGTTGCTCCAATCTCTTTTAGATCTCCCTGACAGTCAGGGCAAATGCAGTCCTCTAAGCGATGATGAACTTCTTCTGAATCAAATTGGGCAAGAAGAGCTTGACGTTTCCCTTTAGCTTTCTTACGTTTATAGGTGATTTCCTCTGTTTCAACTGGGAACATCTCCATCTTCATCAGATGAAACTTCCTCCTCAAAAAGGCTGACTTGTCCAGATGGACAAACACTTTTCTCAGAGGATTTTCCATAGAGCTTTTGCGTTAGATAAGCCACTTGTTCACGCAGAAGGGTAAGTTCATTGGTGAGACTATCAATTGTAGCACTCTGTTGTTGAATGATTTTTAATAAGTCTTTCATCATCTTCCCTCTCTGTTTTCTAACTTTATTATACTAAAAAGAAAGTCCTCATTTCAATAGAAATCACGACTTTCTGATGAATTTATTTTTGGAGTGATAGAAAAGCCCTTCATCAGCCAGTCTACTTGTTCTGGTGTGAGAGCTTTGACATCCTTTTCTGTACTTGGCCAAGTCAACTTACCGTTCTCAAAGCGTTTATATAGTAGTCAAAATCCTTGACCATCCCAGTAAAGAGCTTTAAAGCGGTCTTTACGTCCACCACAAAAGAGAAAGACTTGACCTGAGAAAGGATCCAATTCAAAGTGGGTTGTAATGAGATAAGCCAGTGAATCAATGCCTTGCCTCATATCCGTTTTCCCACATACGAGATAGACCTGCCCTAGGCTAGATAGATGAATTGTCATAGAGCAACACCTTATCCAAATATCATTTCTCTTTTTAGAATCAAAACGACGAGATTGTGGAATCTCTACAGGAACAATAGGTTGTGGCATTAAAATATCCTCCAATAGTTTTACTTTACTAATAGTATACAGGAGGTCTTCCATGAATGATAGATAGCTTGTTATGACGCGCTTACAAATGTCCTAAATCAATTGTCTATTTTATCTCTATTAGCCCAGTGATGGCGTCACTCTGTTATAGTAGATTGAAGCTAGAATAGTACACCTTTACTTCTAAAACATTGTTAGAAATTGATTTGACTGTCCTGATCAATTTGTCCTATTCTTTATTTCATTTGTAACCGCCCAATAACGAAGTATATTGAAAAATCTCCAGATTAGTGAACTTACGGATAGTTCCTAATCTGGAGACTTTTAATATGTTATTAGGCGTTTGCTTTCAACTTAGCAATAACCTCTTTAAGATTATCAATCAACTCTGCTTCAGTATGCTCAGAGCCTTTTTCATCTGCTAAGAAAGAAACTGCATTTTGAAGTTCTTCTTGAGACTTTTTAAGGACATCCTTATCCACTGTTTCAAGGTTTAAGTTCTTAAGAAGTTTACTTAATTCCTTGGTTAATTTCTCGAGTTCTGATTCTTTATTACGACGAGCTAGGAGGAAAAAGAGGAGACCTAATAGAACCAGTATACTTGCCACAATAGCTCCTACTGAGATTTGAGTTTGGGCTACAGGCTTATCTGCTTCTGGTGCTGCCTCAGAAACTTTTTGTTCTCCAGCCTTCGTTGCTGACTGGCTTTCCTTAATGGACTCTAGGGAAGCAATGGCATCTTTGACTGTTTGCAAGATATGGCGCAACCCTTGCTCTGTCAAACTGTCATCTGCAAGAGCTTTCTTAGCCTCTGCCAAAACCAGACGTGCTGAATCTGTGGTAGGATTCGATACACCTGTCAATGATCTCAAAGATTTTCTAAGGTTTGAGTCTGCTTACTTAGTTCTGACTTGTCTAAAGTTTCCTTATCAAGGGCAGCTTGTGCCTCCGCTTTGGCTTCATCTACTTGGGCTTGAGCAGCGTCTTTAGCTTTGTTGTAAGCATCGATAGACTCTGGGGTCATACCCGTTGTTGTAGCTGGAGTATCCAAGTTGTTCTTCGCAACCGTCAAGGCTTGTTTTTCTTGTTCGGTTGCGGCTGGCGTCAAGTTAGTCTTGGCTTGGTCAAGAGCTTCTTTGGCTTTGGTTACCTTAGCAATAGCATCTTGAACAGCTTGTTCGCTGGCGTTTTGGTCGTTGATAACGACTTGTGCTTCCTGAGCTGCAGTTTCAGCTTCTGTCTTGGCTTTGTTGTAAGCTGTGACAGAGTCTGGTGTCTTACCACTTGTATCTGGAGCAGCTTGAATACCTTGGTCGAGTTCCGCTTTAGCCGCTTCAAGAGCTTTCTTATCGGCTTGCGGTACCAAGTTCCTTTGGCTGCATCCAAGGCTTGTTGGGCAGCATCCACTTTTGCTTTGGCTGCAGCAACTTCTGCTTGGGTTGCATTAGCACCCTTATCAAGGGCAGCTTGTGCCTCCGCTTTGGCTTCATCTACTTGGGCTTGAGCAGCGTCTTTAGCTTTGTTGTAAGCATCGATAGACTCTGGGGTCATACCCGTTGTTGTAGCTGGAGTATCCAAGTTGTTCTTCGCAACCGTCAAGGCTTGTTTTTCTTGTTCGGTTGCGGCTGGCGTCAAGTTAGTCTTGGCTTGGTCAAGAGCTTCTTTGGCTTTGGTTACCTTAGCAATAGCATCTTGAACAGCTTGTTCGCTGGCGTTTTGGTCGTTGATAACGACTTGTGCTTCCTGAGCTGCAGTTTCAGCTTCTGTCTTGGCTTTGTTGTAAGCTGTGACAGAGTCTGGTGTCTTACCACTTGTATCTGGAGCAGCTTGAATACCTTGGTCGAGTTCCGCTTTAGCCGCTTCAAGAGCTTTCTTATCGGCTTGCGGTACCAAGTTCGCTTTGGCTGCATCCAAGGCTTGTTGGGCAGCATCCACTTTTGCTTTGGCTGCAGCAACTTCTGCTTGGGTTGCATTAGCACCCTTATCAAGGGCAGCTTGTGCCTCCGCTTTGGCTTCATCTACTTGGGCTTGAGCAGCGTCTTTAGCTTTGTTGTAAGCATCGATAGACTCTGGGGTCATACCCGTTGTTGTAGCTGGAGTATCCAAGTTGTTCTTCGCAACCGTCAAGGCTTGTTTTTCTTGTTCGGTTGCGGCTGGCGTCAAGTTAGTCTTGGCTTGGTCAAGAGCTTCTTTGGCTTTGGTTACCTTAGCAATAGCATCTTGAACAGCTTGTTCGCTGGCGTTTTGGTCGTTGATAACGACTTGTGCTTCCTGAGCTGCAGTTTCAGCTTCTGTCTTGGCTTTGTTGTAAGCTGTGACAGAGTCTGGTGTCTTACCACTTGTATCTGGAGCAGCTTGAATACCTTGGTCGAGTTCCGCTTTAGCCGCTTCAAGAGCTTTCTTATCGGCTTGCGGTACCAAGTTCGCTTTGGCTGCATCCAAGGCTTGTTGGGCAGCATCCACTTTTGCTTTGGCTGCAGCAACTTCTGCTTGGGTTGCATTAGCACCCTTATCAAGGGCAGCTTGTGCCTCCGCTTTGGCTTCATCTACTTGGGCTTGAGCAGCGTCTTTAGCTTTGTTGTAAGCATCGATAGACTCTGGGGTCATACCCGTTGTTGTAGCTGGAGTATCCAAGTTGTTCTTCGCAACCGTCAAGGCTTGTTTTTCTTGTTCGGTTGCGGCTGGCGTCAAGTTAGTCTTGGCTTGGTCAAGAGCTTCTTTGGCTTTGGTTACCTTAGCAATAGCATCTTGAACAGCTTGTTCGCTGGCGTTTTGGTCGTTGATAACGACTTGTGCTTCCTGAGCTGCAGTTTCAGCTTCTGTCTTGGCTTTGTTGTAAGCTGTGACAGAGTCTGGTGTCTTACCACTTGTATCTGGAGCAGCTTGAATACCTTGGTCGAGTTCCGCTTTAGCCGCTTCAAGAGCTTTCTTATCGGCTTGCGGTACCAAGTTCGCTTTGGCTGCATCCAAGGCTTGTTGGGCAGCATCCACTTTTGCTTTGGCTGCAGCAACTTCTGCTTGGGTTGCATTAGCACCCTTATCAAGGGCAGCTTGTGCCTCCGCTTTGGCTTCATCTACTTGGGCTTGAGCAGCGTCTTTAGCTTTGTTGTAAGCATCGATAGACTCTGGGGTCATACCCGTTGTTGTAGCTGGAGTATCCAAGTTGTTCTTCGCAACCGTCAAGGCTTGTTTTTCTTGTTCGGTTGCGGCTGGCGTCAAGTTAGTCTTGGCTTGGTCAAGAGCTTCTTTGGCTTTGGTTACCTTAGCAATAGCATCTTGAACAGCTTGTTCGCTGGCGTTTTGGTCGTTGATAACGACTTGTGCTTCCTGAGCTGCAGTTTCAGCTTCTGTCTTGGCTTTGTTGTAAGCTGTGACAGAGTCTGGTGTCTTACCACTTGTATCTGGAGCAGCTTGAATACCTTGGTCGAGTTCCGCTTTAGCCGCTTCAAGAGCTTTCTTATCGGCTTGCGGTACCAAGTTCGCTTTGGCTGCATCCAAGGCTTGTTGGGCAGCATCCACTTTTGCTTTGGCTGCAGCAACTTCTGCTTGGGTTGCATTAGCACCCTTATCAAGGGCAGCTTGTGCCTCCGCTTTGGCTTCATCTACTTGGGCTTGAGCAGCGTCTTTAGCTTTGTTGTAAGCATCGATAGACTCTGGGGTCATACCCGTTGTTGTAGCTGGAGTATCCAAGTTGTTCTTCGCAACCGTCAAGGCTTGTTTTTCTTGTTCGGTTGCGGCTGGCGTCAAGTTAGTCTTGGCTTGGTCAAGAGCTTCTTTGGCTTTGGTTACCTTAGCAATAGCATCTTGAACAGCTTGTTCGCTGGCGTTTTGGTCGTTGATAACGACTTGTGCTTCCTGAGCTGCAGTTTCAGCTTCTGTCTTGGCTTTGTTGTCTTGGCTTTGTTGTAAGCTGTGACAGAGTCTGGTGTCTTACCACTTGTATCTGGAGCAGCTTGAATACCTTGGTCGAGTTCCGCTTTAGCCGCTTCAAGAGCTTTCTTATCGGCTTGCGGTACCAAGTTCGCTTTGGCTGCATCCAAGGCTTGTTGGGCAGCATCCACTTTTGCTTTGGCTGCAGCAACTTCTGCTTGGGTTGCATTAGCACCCTTATCAAGGGCAGCTTGTGCCTCCGCTTTGGCTTCATCTACTTGGGCTTGAGCAGCGTCTTTAGCTTTGTTGTAAGCATCGATAGACTCTGGGGTCATACCCGTTGTTGTAGCTGGAGTATCCAAGTTGTTCTTCGCAACCGTCAAGGCTTGTTTTTCTTGTTCGGTTGCGGCTGGCGTCAAGTTAGTCTTGGCTTGGTCAAGAGCTTCTTTGGCTTTGGTTACCTTAGCAATAGCATCTTGAACAGCTTGTTCGCTGGCGTTTTGGTCGTTGATAACGACTTGTGCTTCCTGAGCTGCAGTTTCAGCTTCTGTCTTGGCTTTGTTGTAAGCTGTGACAGAGTCTGGTGTCTTACCACTTGTATCTGGAGCAGCTTGAATACCTTGGTCGAGTTCCGCTTTAGCCGCTTCAAGAGCTTTCTTATCGGCTTGCGGTACCAAGTTCGCTTTGGCTGCATCCAAGGCTTGTTGGGCAGCATCCACTTTTGCTTTGGCTGCAGCAACTTCTGCTTGGGTTGCATTAGCACCCTTATCAAGGGCAGCTTGTGCCTCCGCTTTGGCTTCATCTACTTGGGCTTGAGCAGCGTCTTTAGCTTTGTTGTAAGCATCGATAGACTCTGGGGTCATACCCGTTGTTGTAGCTGGAGTATCCAAGTTGTTCTTCGCAACCGTCAAGGCTTGTTTTTCTTGTTCGGTTGCGGCTGGCGTCAAGTTAGTCTTGGCTTGGTCAAGAGCTTCTTTGGCTTTGGTTACCTTAGCAATAGCATCTTGAACAGCTTGTTCGCTGGCGTTTTGGTCGTTGATAACGACTTGTGCTTCCTGAGCTGCAGTTTCAGCTTCTGTCTTGGCTTTGTTGTAAGCTGTGACAGAGTCTGGTGTCTTACCACTTGTATCTGGAGCAGCTTGAATACCTTGGTCGAGTTCCGCTTTAGCCGCTTCAAGAGCTTTCTTATCGGCTTGCGGTACCAAGTTCGCTTTGGCTGCATCCAAGGCTTGTTGGGCAGCATCCACTTTTGCTTTGGCTGCAGCAACTTCTGCTTGGGTTGCATTAGCACCCTTATCAAGGGCAGCTTGTGCCTCCGCTTTGGCTTCATCTACTTGGGCTTGAGCAGCGTCTTTAGCTTTGTTGTAAGCATCGATAGACTCTGGGGTCATACCCGTTGTTGTAGCTGGAGTATCCAAGTTGTTCTTCGCAACCGTCAAGGCTTGTTTTTCTTGTTCGGTTGCGGCTGGCGTCAAGTTAGTCTTGGCTTGGTCAAGAGCTTCTTTGGCTTTGGTTACCTTAGCAATAGCATCTTGAACAGCTTGTTCGCTGGCGTTTTGGTCGTTGATAACGACTTGTGCTTCCTGAGCTGCAGTTTCAGCTTCTGTCTTGGCTTTGTTGTAAGCTGTGACAGAGTCTGGTGTCTTACCACTTGTATCTGGAGCAGCTTGAATACCTTGGTCGAGTTCCGCTTTAGCCGCTTCAAGAGCTTTCTTATCGGCTTGCGGTACCAAGTTCGCTTTGGCTGCATCCAAGGCTTGTTGGGCAGCATCCACTTTTGCTTTGGCTGCAGCAACTTCTGCTTGGGTTGCATTAGCACCCTTATCAAGGGCAGCTTGTGCCTCCGCTTTGGCTTCATCTACTTGGGCTTGAGCAGCGTCTTTAGCTTTGTTGTAAGCATCGATAGACTCTGGGGTCATACCCGTTGTTGTAGCTGGAGTATCCAAGTTGTTCTTCACAACCGTCAAGGCTTGTTTTTCTTGTTCGGTTGCGGCTGGCGTCAAGTTAGTATGGCTTGGTCAAGAGCTTCTTTGGCTTTGGTTACCTTAGCAATAGCATCTTGAACAGCTTGTTCGCTGGCGTTTTGGTCGTTGATAACGACTTGTGCTTCCTGAGCTGCAGTTTCAGCTTCTGTCTTGGCTTTGTTGTAAGCTGTGACAGAGTCTGGTGTCTTACCACTTGTATCTGGAGCAGCTTGAATACCTTGGTCGAGTTCCGCTTTAGCCGCTTCAAGAGCTTTCTTATCGGCTGTCACCTTATAGGTTACAGGAATATCCTCTGTCGTACCATCTGCATAAGTGACGGTAACTGTAATCGTATGATTTCCAACCGTAGTTGGGTATTGAGTCCCATCTTTTAAAACAGCAGATTGCTTTTTATCAGCAGTGATAGCATTTAACAATTCATCGTTTGTCGGAGTTTGTCCTTTAACCTTGCTAATGGTTTGAGATGTAACCGTGTGTTCAGTCGGACGGAAACCATTTTGTGCTTGTTCACTCTGTTGGTCTCCCTCACCAGCTGTCGCAATCAATTCAATTGCTTGAGGACTTGTATAGACACCGTTTGCGAGAGTAGCACTGCTACCATCAACGGTTAGATTGCCTGATACAACAGTCCACGCATTTCCTTCTTTATGAAGTTTCGCAGTCTGTTTAGATCCATCATTAGCTTCGTAGTTAATAGTAACATCATCTGCATCTTGAGGAAGAGTAAAGACAAGATCACCATTATCTTTTTGACTACCTGTCACTTGAGCTGGTGTCGCATATTTTGCTTTCACCGTCACATCAACTATTTCTTGACTGTTATCTTGATAAGTTACCGTAGCAGAAATCTTCTGACTTTGACCTGCTAGAACAGTAGGCAAGTTTTGAGCAGTAGCAGTTTGTTTGTTATCTGCCGTAACTGCTTGATTGACCTGATTTGCAGTCGGAGCACCGTTTGCTGCCACAATGATATCTGCAACCGTTGGTGCTGTATGAGTAGGAACAATCATACTTCCTGCTCTATCTTCACTCTTAGCAGCTCCACTTCCTGCTGTTGCAACATAAGTAACTTGGTTACTCCCTTTGACAAGATTTGCTGGGATGACTACGGTATTTCCTACTCTACGGAATAATGACCCAGCTGGCAATTCCCAGTTGTTCGCTTTAGAAAGGACAGTATCCTCAACAACCGTATCACTAGTAGGAATATGAAGAGTTAACTGATCCGCATCTGTCGGCAGAGTAAGTACAAAGTCACCATTTTGCTTCACTTCAGCTTGAATTTCGCTTGGTTGAGCCGTCTTAACAACAGCACTTACTTCCTTACTTTCAGAAGAATCACCTAAGGCTTTAACCTTCACAGTACGTCCTGCTTGAGCTGTACCACCCATTAAAGTAGGGTTTCCATTCTTAACCTCAAATCCATCTGGACTGATCCAACCAGAGTTAGTCTTCGAAATCGTTACAGTCTTCTCTTGACCATTAGCTGGAGTATAGGTTACAGATAGACTTGTCGCATCCTGTGGTGCTTCAATCGTAACACTCGTATCATCATTTGGTATCAATACTGGATTATTAAGAAGACCGATAGCCTTATGCGTAGCCGCCACTGAGAAATCAGACAACTCTGTCTTCTGGCTAGCTGAAACAAGAGTACCAGATTTAGCGGTGTTGACTGCCATGACAATATTGTTACCAGTAGTTACTACCGAACCAATGTGAACATTATCAGTTCGGATCCACTCATCCCCACGCTTATCAAAGGTTAGTTTCCGCATGGTGTTTCCTACATCTGTATAGGAAACCTCAGCATGAGTCGCCTTTTCATCCAGCGCAATCTGAATGCTATAGTCGGCTTCTTGAGTGATGACTGGAGAGCTCAATTGCGGTGCTTTTACTCGTACAGTATTGCTATCTGCACTTGTCAAGTCACCTGCTGCACCTGTCGCAACTGCAACCCCCTTCAACTCCGTACCATCTTTCAAATCATCTGCAGAAAGAATGAGTCGGCTACCATCTTGAGAAGGAGTCACAGTCAAACCTTGTGCAACCCAGCTCAAACCATTCTTCGTGATCGAAGTCGTTGTTTCAGCCGCACCATTCGTTGGCGTATAGGTAACGTCTAGTCTCGTTGCACCATCTGGAATGCTAATACCAACACTACCATCTTCATTTGCAGTCGCAACTGGAGTCGTTGGTTTTACAGCAAATCGAATCACTGTCTTAACCGTACGACCACGAAGTTCTGCTGGAACACTATTTCCATTACCAAACGTGCTGATGACTGTTCGGGTAAACTCTCCAACCGTACCTGCACTTGGCTCTCCATCCTCCCAACCATAAGTCATGCCCGCTGGTAAAGCGGTCGCAGTTGACTGCTCAACATAGTTGGCTGCGTTCGTATCAAAAGCTTGGTTTTGCGTATTTGTATACGTATCTGTAGACTTGGATTTCACTCCGTAGATAGTTGGAATCACATACTGCGTCGTTACATCTGAAAAGGCAATGCCATCTACTCCCGCAGCTGGATAGGTAACCTTGATACGTGGAATGTTGCGTCCTGCCGTCACGACAGCTGGATTTCCTTCCCAAGCAAGAGAAGCAGCTCCTTCATCTGTCACAAAGTGAGACAAGCTCTCGTTTGTAATCACTTCGTCAGGAGCTTTTAGAACTGGTTTCGCAGTTGGCTGTGCAAGAGTCTTAATTGTAAGGGTTACTTCTTGTTCCTTGGTATGACCTGGTAAACGAACAAATAGTTTTTCAGTCCGTGTACCTGCTTCACCCTTGGCAATGTTTTGACCAGATTCCCAACGAGCTGCCGTTGCAGAATCAACAGCACTACCATCTGAGAGGGTTAACAATTTAGAAAGGGTAGCTTGGTTGAGATTGCTTAGTTCTGTAATATTACCAGAACCTGCCAAGGTTTGAATCGTTCCTTTAGCAGATACCGTCACTTGCGTACTAGAAACTGGATCACTACTATCTGATTCAACTCGTTGGCTGTCATCGTTTGGCATATAGACAGACTTCACAGTCAGATTCGTTGATGCAGGGATGTCCGCTGTCGGAGTGAGCTCTGCAGTCACTAGCTTGCTATAAGCACCATTCTTAGGAACTTCGACACTACCTAATTGTGTAGTACCATTGTAGAGGTAAAGTGTTGTTCCAGGAGTCGCATTCGTAACGGATACATGAGTTCGCGTGCCTGCTTTTCCTGTCAAGTTGGTTGCAATACTTGGCTTAGCTGGTTTTGTGATGAAGGTTATCTCAGTAGTTTCTTCCGCCAAGTTTTCTGATTTCGGATTGCCACCATTCGCATTTGGATAGTAGACCTTAACCTTATTGGTCTTCTTACCGAGCCAGTCTCCTGAGATATTACCCCATGTTGCTGAACCGTACTCTTTATTTCTAGTTTCATCTGTCTTCCAGAAGTATTCTGTTCTTGTTGGTGCATTCGGAGTCGTTGTGACATAGTTGCTTGCTTGATTGCTATCAAAACTTTGTGTAATGTCGCGTGTGTACTCTGATTTTTTCACTACAGAATGGTAGGTTGGAAGCGCAACTTCAAGTGTTTTTACCGTTGGGTTTTGAGAGTCTCCACTTGGGTAAACCACTTCGATAATGCCACGATTTTGAGCCGATGCTGTGCCAATACCTGGTGCAGTACTTCCTTGCCAACGAACTGTCACTCCAGCTGGTTTTGCAACGGTTTGGTTACCATCCTTGAACTCGATATAATCTTCTGGGTTGGTACCATTTGAGAGGGTACCTTGTTTATTGTTGTAGCTACCTACATTGTTTTTCAACTGTGCTGGTGGATAAACAGGCACCTTCACAGTCACAAAGTAACTTTGGGTGCTAAGAGCACCGTTCTCATCGGTCGCACTGTAGCTGACTTTAACGATACCTTCTTGATCAACATTAGCAGTCGTTGTATCTGGTTTTTTATGCCATGTCACCGTCATATCCGCTGGTTTAGCAACTGTTTGATTGCCATTGACAAACTTGACATAGTTTTCAGGGTTATCCCCATCCAACAAGCGATTGTTCTCTGTGAGGACATTGACAAATTTTGCTTGCCCGGCTTCAGCCTTAGGATAAATGGTAATAGAAACCGTAACTTCTGCTATTTCTTGGTTTTGAGCACCTGCGTCACCCTTTTCAGAGATCGCAACAATGCCAGTATGTGGACCAACAGTCGTAAAGTCAGGGGTATTCTTCCAGCTTGCTACCAGATAGTCAGGCAAGGCTTTTTCGACACTATTTTCTTTATAGGTAATCACTTTTTCTGGATGTGTCGACAAGTCTATCAAAACTTGGCTATCTTTGACTTGTTTGACAGTCTTCGCTTCAAAGTTTTGAGCTATCAAGTTATCTCTGCTATAAACAGCACTTTCTAACACAGAAAGATATTCAGAATTATTTTTCAACTCATTTGAGTCTAATAATTCTTTAATTTTAGCTAACCTTTCTCGGTAAGCACGGACACTGTCTTTAGTTTTTCTATGTTCATCTTTTTGTTGGTCTTCAAGCAGTTTATTATAAGCCTGTTGCAATAGTGACTTCGCTATATGTTTAGTGTCTTGTGTAATATTAAAGTCGAGCCCAGTAATCGGCAATGAGTATTGTAAATACGAAGAATTATAACTCATCCCACCATATCTTTTATTAGCTAGACTTAATCTTACTTTGTATGAAGTTACACCTTTAGGCAATTCAATCAACTTACTCGTAAAGCGTCCTACTGTTCCATTAGGTCTATTGGCATCCAATGCCATCTTACCTTCTATTTCTTCTTTAGTATTGCTTGAAACGTTTATTTTCTCTGTAATTTTTGTTCCATCTTTAGCTGCAATAACTGTCCTTTCCTTATCAGTAATGTTCTTATCCGGTCTAAATGTTGTTGTATAAATTGGATTAGTAGAATTATCAGTATATACTTCCACCTTGTATTCAGCCTTAGAACCTTCAACATCTCCCGTATAACCTGTTTTGAAATCCACTCTTACTTTAGAACCTTCAGCTGAAGAATACACTTTAAAAGTTTTTTCTATTCCATCAAATCCTTTTGCTGTTCTAGCTGTTGTTTTTCCAGATTCATTGTTACCTTTGTAAGGTTGTTCATCATAAGGAACATCCGTATCTCTACTAGCTTTTGTCACCACTTTTGATAATAGCAATGTGTATTCACTATTCCAATCAAGAACTTGTTCTCGAAGCCAAGCATCATTAGTTCTGTTTATATTTATAGTATATGCCGGGAATACACCTTTTGCTGTTTTTCTAGCAATAGCAAATTTTCCAACTTGTCCATCAGTAGTTACAGCTTTCCAACCACCAAACTCATCAAGTTCTCTTACCTCTCCTAGTGCTATACCTTTAGCATCACCTAATTTCTTCATTTGAACGCCGTTGATTTTATTATTGTTTTCAATCACATTCGGCAATGTTTTTAATTTTTCTACTAACTCCTCTACACTCGCATCAGCGCTTGGTGCTATGTAAGTCTGATTTGCTGATGGATCATCCGTTGCAACATCTGCACCTGGAGTGGCACTTATATCACGTCTTTTACGTACTTTTGGCTTGCTGCTTGCTTCTTCTGATCTTGTACCTTCACCTTCAGATTTTGGAGAGCTAGAATCCCCACTCACAGAATCTTCATCCGATTGAGTCTTTGTTGTAGTTTCGCTTCTCTCAGATGAGTTGGCTTCTTCCTCTTTGGTCTCTGGATGACTTTCTTGCTTGCCTTTATCCCCTGCTTCAGTATTGGTTGCAGATCCTTGTTCTTTTGCAGCCGGAGCAGCGTAGGTTAGCTGCTGATCCTCTGATTTTTTCTCTGTTTCCGAATCCTTATCAGCTGCCACCTCCTCATTTGACTGTATGGCCTGCGCTTCCTCAGCAGATACCGCTCCACTTCCCATAAAGAGATACAGCGCCGCCACGGCTACCGAGGCCGCTCCAAAACTAACCTTACGAATCGAAAACCGCAAGCGCTTTTCTCTATCTTCATTACCTTTATAAAACATATATCATTTTGCTCCTTGTCCGATAATTATCGGTTAATATATAATGGAAGGGCAAATAAAAAGCCCCCCCCTAAAATATTTGAGCATACTTTAGGTAGGTTTATCTCATTATACTCTCTTTCTTTTTATAAATCAAACATTATGAACTAAGCTTGATATCATATATCTTATCGTGGAAATATTGACTTCATTTTCTCCTGAAATTTGTTTTTTACCCAGCCTCAACATATATACGGCAAGCTGAAACCAACATTGTTTGACTTGATCGTCAAGCTTTTCACTTCACCACCTGCTAGCTGTTTTAAAAGAAAAAACGCTTGAAAAATCAGCGTTATTCTTCGTATATTATTAAAATATATGATTCTATCAGTTTTTTAGAAATATTTTATAGTTCAAGAACGATAAGCTCGAGAAACAGCTAGAGTTTCAAATTGCACTACTATCATACAAAACTCTTTGGTCCTATTTATTTTTATCACAATTTTGATTTATAGTTCTCCGAAGACCTTTTAAATGTGAAAGCATTTCATTGGAGCTTTGAAAAATACATACACTGTTTTTATTCGTATGTTAACTTGATAGAATCTTTGTCTTCAAGCATTTTTTTAATGTTAACGACAGGCAATATGAAGTTGGGGAACTCATTACCCCGAGTAATCATATCAGATACGATAGGCCGAATATAAGACCAAAGAATTGCTAGACCATTCTCTTTAAGAAAAGTTTCAAAATCAATATCAAATTCTGTCTCGTCATGTATAAATGAAAATTCTCCAACAATATCTACAATAAGCTCAAAAGCAGAATCATCTGAATCTATATTTCCTTGCTTTGTTATCAAGTTAACATAAGCAAGGTTTTCAGATTTTCTTATTAAAATCTGTGCAGACAATTCAGGCTGTAAATTAATAGTACTATTTGTTTGGTCAAAACTAGGATTTCTTCGATACGATACTTCATTTAAAAAATAATCTTTAAATTGTAAAGAGGACATTAAGCTGCCACCTCACTATTTTCTTTTGTTGTAATTAAGTTTTCAGAATCTATTGGTAAATATGAAAAACATGACTTCTTGTTTTTTATATTATATTTAGGCATTGCATTTACTTTAGTTATAGAATTCAAATCATAAAACTCTTTTTGATTATTTAATTGAGAAGTACAATGGATTTCATCTTTATATTTTTTAAGACTTCCTGATATATTCAAATCATAATCAAATTCATTGTTTACTGAATAAATTTTGTTGGCCTTAATATTTTCAACTAATTCTTGGAACATTGGAGAATCCATCAAAGAAAATTCTTCAGTTCTTAAAAAGTTTGACAATAAACTCATAAAAGCCTCCTTATTTATAAAATGTTTGTCATACAATTTAAATCACGGATACAAATTTCCTCTCCGTTCTTTCCGTTAATTACTGGTAAGAATGGAATAGCTGTATATGTTTTAGACTGCACGGCTTCATAATTCTTCCCATGCTGAGACGCTAAATCAAGCAACAGTTCAATAATTAATCCTTGATTTTGGTTAAGAAGAGTAGCTCTATTTTTGGCTCCGCTATCTGCAATATCTGTAATCTCACGTTCAATTTGAATAGATGCTGCTTGTCGATATTCCTCTAATAAGCTTTGGTTTGCTGGGTCATCCAACATAAAAATATTGTTCATAGAGCTTAGGATGATTTCAGCATGAATTAACTCAGGCCTAACCCCGGGTTTGCTTAGTTCAAATGACTTATACTTTGCTACATAAGCAGAAGCAATCGTTTTACCAGTATCTTTGTCAAAAGGTAGAAAAAGTAAATACCATTACCCAAGTCGTTCGGATGTCTCTGTTTATGAATACCAGGTTTATATTTCTCATAAGAAAAACCAGCAGATAGAATCTTTTCTTTTATTGGTGGTGCCGTGCCACCCACTATATTGTAGCATAGAACCTCCTGATGAAACTGCTAACTTGATTATACTGTTAAAGCTTAGATAATTCAACTATTACGGGATTTTTTGAAAACATTCTAGCGATTTCCAGAACGGAACTGAGCATTAAGACAATAACTACCTCACCTTATCATGCCAAAATTATCGGATTTTATAAGAATTAAAACCCCATAAAATCGGGCTTTTTTGAAGAATAGAGTGAATTGGAACTAGAACAGTACACTTCGACTACTAAAACATTGCTAGAAATTAATTTGACTTTCCTAATCAATTTGTTCAAATCTTATTTCAATCTACTATAAAAAAAAACACAAGCCTAAGCCTGCGGAAACATTATCTATTCTAAATAGTCTTTTTCTGTTATGACTCTTAATCTAGTAGAATAATTCTGGAATGTTGAGAATTTAAAGCGTTTAGGATCTTCAAGTTTGTTTCTATCGTTCATTTCTAAAGCACGGTTATAGTCTATAATAGCTTTCACTAACTTATTGATTATAGCTTTATCATTATCCATTACTTTATAATAATCTTCGACTTTCCGAAGGCGAAAAGTGGTATTTAGTAAATAACTTTTATCTTCTAAAATCAAGGTTTTACCAATATCTAATCCTTCAACATACCCTTCTTTTGCTGAATTTCGAAGCTTATACTTCAATTGATACTTTTTAGGAATGTAACTTCTAAATGGAATCAAGAAAGTTAGCCCCTGTATTTTGACAACAGTTACCGCAAATCCCCTTCCTTTATTCATTACTTCCTTCGTCTTAAAGTCATAGTCCATCGCTTGAATAAGGTCGTAATCCTTGCACATTTTTAAATCAATTTGACCTAATTTTAACTTTTTGCTTTTCATTTCTATTCCCTAGATAAAAAGCTCACTAAAAAGTGAGCAACATTTCCAATGAGATACTTCTGTTGACGAGCGCGTCTCTCCGCCCCCTCATTGCCTCACGAAAAGGCTAGACGAATCGAAAGGAGGTGAGTTTTCCTGTTTTCAATTCTACTTATTCTTACACATTTTTTTAATTTTGTCAAACAAAAAAACGCAAGCCTAAGCCTGCGATGAGTGTAATCTATTTTGAAATTTTTAAATAAAAAAGGAGCATTTAAGCCCCTCCTTTGAAATAACGGACCCTTTGGCTGGTCGGTGTACCCAGCATCTCAGATACCCTTTTGCAAGGTGTGACAGGAACCTTTCTGCCCTCAAATGTCTTTCGTTAATGTTATTCTAGCACTATCTAATTTTTTGTCAAGTTTTCTCAATCTACCAGACTTGATACGTATTAGCTACACGCTCAACAAATTTATACTCTTCGAAAATCTCTTCAAACCTCCTCAGCTTCCATCTGAAACCTCAAAACAGTGTTTTGAGCAACCTACAGCTAGCTTCCTAGTTTGCTCTTTGATTTTCATTGAGTATTAAAAAACTCTCTTATCTGAAACCATCACAAAAAAACACTTGTTTTACTAATTTTAAGTGTACCACAATACCTCCAATTGCTCATCGATAGAATTGCTCTTAGGAAACATTCCCTTTCTGCTATTCTATCATAAGTTTGTCTAACTGTGGCATTTGAAACTAGATAATTCTTCTGTTTCACGCGAAACACCCTGCGCCAGGCAAGGTGTTCTTGTTTTAGGTCGTATAAATGGTTGAAGCTGTCGCAATGGTATGCCATTGGTTGGCTGTTGTGGCTGCGAAGCCCTTGTCTGCGTAGAAGTCGTTAAATGGCAGGATTTCCACTTCTAGTTCGTCGATGCGGTCAAGCTGGCCAGCCAGATAAGCCTCGATGCGGCTTTCTGCTCTCTTGATGCGTTGCAAGAGTCCGCCCATGCGGATGTCAACTGTATCCAAGCCAAAGACCTTGTTTTCTTTCAGCCATTGGTGGCTAAAGAGGGCATGGAAGTCTTCAATTTGGCTTCTGAGTTCTGGTAATTCTTGCCTTGCGATTTCTTGTAGACTTTCTTTATCGCCCACTTGGTAAGCCTGACGAATGCGTCGTCCCACATCCACTTTGCTACTTAAAATAGCATTCAACTGAGCCTGAGTTTCAAAGAGGTAAGAGTAAGCACCAGCTTTTTCTTTGATTTCAGCAAGGGTCTCAGCTGCCTGAGCAAAGTGTGGTTTGTCCTGTTCAGGTGTCATGTGTCGGTCAAGGATCGGACAGAGAACATCCTGATAAAAGACATAGCGGTTGGGATTGATGCCACTGAGATTGCCTGGTAGATCTGGCAAGAGGTTGGCTAGGTCAATCTGCATAAAATCTTCAACCGATAGACCAGTATTGGTCTTGAAGTGAGCAGACAAACGGTCTAGGTCATTGCGATAGCTGAGTTCTGCCCAGATTTGCAAGCTTGGAAGGATAGAGAACTGGGCAGTTTCACCACCATTGTCCCCCCAACCCGTCACAATGACTTCTTTTATCTGATTAGCACGGCAGGCTTTGTTGGCCTCAATAGCTACTAGACGGCTGAAATGGTTATTGGGTGTGAAACCGATCCATTTCCAAGCACCTCCTGCAAAGGCAAGGTCATGACTAATCTTGTGATGGTTGCGGAAATTACGGTTGTATTTTTCCTCGCTATCCTGATAATAGTCCCAGTAAACCAAAGTTACTCGGTCTTTGAGACGATCTAGGTAGACACGAGTTTCTTCTGGAATTTCCACATCACGGTCGTACTGGCCATCTGCTGACATAAGTTTAAAGAACATATCGCTCCACATCTGGCAGTGGAAACCATATTTATCAGCAATATCCAGCACGCGCTCCAAGTGTTGACACATTAGGAGACTACGATCCACAACACCGTTCAATATCAAATAACGTCCCAAGCCAACCAAGTGGGCTTCGTCCATCCCGATATTGACCTTGCGGGTTTGCAGTTTAGACAAAGTAGCAAACATCCCGTCAATCAGGTCATAAACCTTTTCTTCGCCAATAAGGAGAATATCCTCTACATCACGGAGTTCTTGCACTTCCTTAACACCCCATTTGACGAAGGCCGACAAGTGGGCCAAGGTCTGGATACAGGGCACAAAGGTCATGTCAAACTGCTGGGCATAGGCTTCGATTTCCTGCAACTCCTCAGCTGAGTAGGCTCCACGGAAATAGCCAAAGTAAGGCTGCCCTTCAATCTGGTAAGTGTCTTCCATGTAAAGTTCAAAGGTTGAGTAGCCCATGATAGCCAATATCTCAATCATCTGCTTGGCAGAAGCCACATTCAGCACCGCATTGCGCGAACAGTCAGCCATATAGGCTAAATCTTCGTAAGCTGCTTGTTCCTCAATCTCTACTTTATCACCTTCTACTAGAGCTGTTGCCAACAAGGACAAGGCACGATAAAGTTGGTGAGGTTTACGGTAGGTCAATTGATAGTGACCATCCTCACCCTTGATAGAGATAGAGGCTTGGTCAGACTGAGTGACTAACACCTCAACATCTGGTAGAGAAATGTGCTTTTTTAATATTTCAATAGCTTGCGCTTGTTTGGGACTGAGTCCTGTAAATCTTACCATTGGTTTTCCTCCTGTAGCCAGTTAACAAGGGCACCGTAAAGATTAGCATCTGCATGATAGGTGCAGGCTTGGATAACGGGTGCGACCGTGTATTCTTCGTAGGTATCAACAAAGTCTTCAACAGCTTCCTTGACACCTTGGATAAAATCTGGATTTTGACTGATAGAGCCTCCCAGACTGATGACATCTGGATCAATCAGATACTGGATATTGAGCAAGCCTTGCGCCAAATTGCGGTTCATGCGCTCAATGGCTTCTTGGCAAAGGTCATTTCCTGCTGCGGCCTCTTGGTAAATCTTGCGACCGTCCCAGTCAGTCTGACCAGATTTTTCAATCACGTATCGCACCATATTCCCAGTTGACGCTAATTTCGACCAGTTGTTGAGCTTTTCAGCAGGGGCAAGAGTTGTCATGTAGCCAAATTCTCCACCCAGACCGTGGCGACCTCGATGAAGTCTACCATTGATAATCATGGCTCCGCCAATCCCTGTCCCAATCACGACACAGGCTGCATTTTCAAGTTCTGGATGAGCCAGTAATTCACTGAGCCCAACGCAGTTGGCATCATTTTCCAGATGAACAGGTAGTTGATGATGAGCAAGCACCTCATACCACGAAAAGCCGTGTATATAAGGCACCGCACTGAAGCCATCAATCACACCCGTCTCTTGATTGACCGCGCCTGGAACGCTCATAGCAATCCCGCTGTAATCCTGCTCTGACAAGCGCTGGTCTAGCCAAGCTAGTAAATCCTCCAAACTTTCAGGCGTTGGAATGCTTGTCTTATCCAATATTTTTCCATCAGGAGTCAGACTAGCAAACTTAATCCCAGTCCCTCCGATATCAATCGTTGCAATGGTCATTGTTTTTACCATAAAAAGGGGCGAATCAGCAGTTAATTCTTACCTTTTCGCCCCTCCTTTCTTTTTATGTTTACTTTTTGAAATTAAATTTCTTCTTTTTTAATCAATTCTGTACGAATTTCTTGTGGTGAAATGAAGCCTCTATGAACTGGGTATGGTCGTTCAAGTAGGTCAAGGAAGAGATGTTGACTTTCTGGTACATGCACATTTTCACTACACATATTGTAGTAGCGAAGGACATAGCCTTCTTCATTTTCAGCTACCTTAAAGGCTGTTGGACAGATTTGCGGTATGCTGAGAACAGAATGGCTCAAGAGACTACCAGTCGCAGCCACGCTTCCTTCTTGTTTAGCAAGCTGAAGGCTGGTAAACGGTGTCTGCAAGGATTTGGCACGACGATAGGCTGAAAAGCGTTCTTGGGCTTGGTGGCATTCAAGCGCAAACTCGACTTCAAACTCCCGTAAGCATTGTGCTTCTGGTGTTGGGAAGTAGCCCCAGTCACCTAGCTCACCTGATGCACGCAAAATAGTCACTGCAATGGTGTCGTCTCCAAGGATTTCGTATTCATTCAATCCCTTGTTGGATACGGTCACACCTTTTTCATCGTCATACAGACTAACAAAGGCTTGTTGGTGTTGAGGATTTTCAGGATTTTCCCATGAAGCAGCTGGTTTGTTTGGTCGTGTCACCACCTCATAGATGCTTTCAGAATCATTGCTTGGACGCGTGTTATGAGTCTTGACCAAGAGACGGATACGGTGGTCTTTGGCAGTGTTGGTAAAGCGAGTCTTGCAACGAATTTGTGGATTGTCAACGAAGACAGTCAACTCAGTTTCCAGAGGAATGCTTGTCAATTCTTCTGACCGTCCAGCTTCACGCTTCATAAACTCGATGATGCCTTTTTGCTCTTCTTCTAGCTTTTCATCGGCACTGACAGGCACAGTCAATTCATGTTTGAGCAAAATCTTAGCATAGCGAGCTGTGTTTTCCAAGACCTCGTAGCCCTTAAGCTCTGCATAGATTGGCTCTGTTCCTTTTGGTTGGAAATAGATATACTCGTTTCCGATGTCCCCACGGTCTTCAAAGCGGATAAAGTCTTCATAGGCTTCGTGAGTTGTCTTGTCATAGACTGTGATGTTGTCATCCACACTTACCGTTACAAATGGCGTATCAATCACTCCGTTTTGGTAAATACCGTCGCGGTGTTCTTGCTCTCCTTCCAGCAATTGGAAGGTTGTCCAAGAAAGCGGTGCCAGGTGAACTGGAATGGTCACGCGCACTTGTCGAGCAATACGAGCTTGGCGGAACTTATCTTTTGGTAAATCGTACTCAAAATTAGCTCCGAGGTCTTCGATTTTAGCCTCTACAGGACGCCCATCCAAGTCCTCCACACGGTAACTTGGCAAGGTAAGATCAGCCATCTTCTTATAACCTTCTGTTGGGTGCAATTCCTTAAAATCACAAATCGCAACATCAATCACTGTACTGACAGTATCGACCTTATCATGCAAACCTGTGTTAATGACAGTAAAGAGATAATCACTTTGAGCCTTAGCTGTAGCGATTTTGCCCTTCCACTCGTTGAGCAAGTTACTTTTAACAAAGTCTCCGACTTGATTGACCTTGGCAAAACGTGTTTCCATCTCACGGTGAACTTCGTCCACGCTACAGCCACAGATACTATCATGCGGCGCATTTTGCAAAAGAGTTTTCCAAGCATAGGTCAACTGGTCCTTGTGGTTATGACCCCCAGTGATGATAGTTAGTGGCTCCACTACTTGCTCTAGGAGGTTGCTATTTTCTTGGAAGGCTTGTTTGAGATAAATACGAGATGAAGAAGTGTTGGCAAGTGTGTACCAGCCGTCTGTTTCCTGACTGGTCAACTCACCTATAACCGTTGATAATTGCTCTGGTAGGGCACTTTCCACGGCTTGGACATATTCATCAAAAGAACTATGAACAAAGGTTACATCTGGGAAGAGTTCATTTGCCACACGAATGGCTTCACTCAGATTTTTCTGGACAGGCTGGTGGTCACATCCGTTCATCATCAACCACTGGTTGGTCGAAGCGTAGGCACGCACATCTGACAATTTTTGTTTCCAGAAGGTCAAGGCCTCGTCTTTATCAACTGGAATTTCATTCCCATTACTGTACCAGTTGGCAAAGAGAATCCCGAGGACACGACTTCCGTCCGCACCCTGCCAGTACATTTCTGAAAACTGGGAAGTAAACTGCTCATCTTCGAGAACTTGGTTATCAAAGCCAATCGGTTTCACCCCACGACCAAAGGCCGCCACGTGAATGCCTGATTTTTGAAGAATTTGAGGCGCTTGTCCCATATTTCCAAAGGTATCTGGGAAGTAACCAATCTGGGTTGATTTGCCCCATTTTGCACATTCTGCTTGACCAATCAAGGTATTGCGGACGTTGGCTTCACTTGAAATCAAGTAATCATCCTGCAAAATGTAAAAAGGACCAATCTTCAATTTTCCTTCGTCAATGTAGCGTTGAACTTTGTCGCGATTTTCAGGACGAATCTCCAAGTAGTCATCAAGGACAATGGTTTGTCCATCCAAGTGGAAACTCTTGAACTCAGGGTCATTTTCAAAGAGATCAAAGAGATTGTCAAACAATTCCACCAACTGCATACGATGGCTTTCAAAAGGCAAGTACCACTCACGGTCCCAGTGACTATGTGAGATAATATGTACGACAACATTTTCCATGAAGTAAAACCTCATTCTAAATTTAAATTTTTATTGTTAACGTTTTTGGATGTAAATTTGTGATTCTTTCCAAGAATCAGTTGCGCTAAAGCATGTTCCTTAGCGAATATCTAGGTAATCCAAGACCAATTCACAGAACATCATGTTGGCCCAAGAGAACCATTCACGAGAGTAGAGAGTTGGGTCATCCACGTGGAAGCTTTCGTGCATGACACCTGTACCACCATCGCAAGCAACCAGCTGATCCAGCAAGAATTTCTTCTCTGTCTTATCTCTTGTTGTCAGGCCTTGGATAGAAAGGGCGATTGGCCAGATATAGCGATAGAAGGTATGAGAACTGCCGAGGCCACTAGCGTATTCTCCTTGGTAGAAATATGGATTTTCAGGGCTCAGAATGGTACGACGAGTGGCTTGATACACTTCATCGTCAATATCGCAATAGCCCAGATAAGGCGCAGCCAACAAACTTGGTACGTTTGGATCATCCATGATGCTGGCATTTCCTAGACCATCCACTTCAAAGGCATAAATCTTTTCGCCCTTGCTGTTGCTTGTATAGGCGTAATTTTCGATTCCTTCTTGGATTTCAGCACGAAGACGCTTAGCATCAGCAATAATGCTCTCGCTATCAGCTAGTTTTAATGCTGCAAAGATTTCTTGCACATAACCCAAGACTACTACAGCAAACATATTTGACGGAATCAAGTAACTATACTGACAACAGTCATCACTCGGACGAAAAGCGGACCAAGTCATACCTGTCACTGCAAAATCAGGGCCAAAGCCATCATTTACCAAGGTGTCTTCCTTGCGGTCCGTATCTCGGACAAAACGATAAGGAGAGTTCTTGTGGTCTTGTTCCACCGTCCAAAGATGGAGAATTTCCTTAGTCGCTGCGACAAAAGTCTCATCAAACTGGCTAGTCTCGCCAGTCTCTTTCCAGAGGAGATAAGCCAACTGCAAAGGATAGCAAAGCGAGTCCACCTCGTACTTGCGTTCCCAAATCCAGCCATTAAGGTCGGTGTGGTCGGTCTCGTGGTGCCCCTTCCAGTTTTCCTCAATGTTGAAGGAGTTGGCATAAGGATCCTTGAGCACCAAGGTCATCTGACGTTTGACTAAACCTGCAATGGTCTGACGCAGGAGGGCATCTCTTTTAGCCACATGTAGGTAGGGTCTGAGTTGGGCTGTCGAATCTCGAAGCCACATAGCAGGAATATCCCCAGTGAGTACAAAGGTTGAACCGCCTTCTAGGATTTCAACCGTATTGTCCAAGGTATCGGTGTAGCAACGCTCGAAAACATCCACCCACTCTGGATGGTCCTTAGCCCGCTCTGCCACTTCATCTAGCCATTCTCTAACAATTTCTTTCGAATAAATCATCGTGCAGTATCCTCTTTCAAACAAGTTTCATTTTCAGTATATAGCTTTTGAGACAGAAAATACATACACAAATGATAGTCATTTTTCTACAAAATAGTTATCTTTGAAACTCCTTTTCTATAGGCTATCTTTTTCTGATATAATGTAGAAAAACAGCTAAAGGAAAGACTATGAAACCACTACTTGAAACCATCGATACCCGCTTTGGAACTGCCAGCAAGCATGCCTTCTCTCAGGGAAATACCCTGCCATACACAGGCGTGCCTTTTGGGATGAATTACTTTGTACCCCAGACCAGCGACCAGGAGGGATCTTGGTTTTTCGACCCACATCTGCCTATCTTTCAGGGGATTCGATTAACTCACCAGCCCAGCCCTTGGATTGGCGACTACTCTTGGCTCCTCCTGACACCTGTCATCGGTCAACTGGGTGGAGACAGCCTCTTTCACCGCCAATCTTCCTATGACATAGATAAGGCCTCTTTCCAACCTCATTATCTGAAAATTTTCTCCCTGCGCTATCAGATTGAAAGCCAGCTTACACCGACTTGCTACGGTGCTTCTATTCGTTTGGAGCAAAAGCAAGGCAAAGCCCTCTCCCTCTACCTTCACGCAGCAGATGAGCTGACAGTAGAGCAAGTAGATAAGCGAACTCTTGCCCTAAGACAAGAAGGAAAAACTGAAACCAACAAAAATTCGCTAACGATGTTCACTGCCCTGCAAATGAATACGGATATTCTTGCTGTTAGCCAAGAAGGGGGAGACTGGCGAATTGACTTAGCAAGTAGTCATGCTGAGATTCAGCTAGCCACTTCTTTCATCTCGCCTTCTCAAGCACTGCTTAATCTACCTCAAGAAGATTTTGATAACTGTAAATCAAGTGCCCAAGCGGATTGGGAAAATCTCCTCCATCGTTTTGACGTTATAGAGACAGGAGAGGCTGACCGAACCTTCTTTGACCACTGCCTCTACAGACTCTTCCTCTTTCCTCAGACTTTTTATGAGGTTGATGAGTCAGGGCAAGTCATCCACAAGGATCTGACTACTGGATCTGTCAAGCCCGGTGTCCTCTTTAGCAACAATGGCTTCTGGGATACCTTCCGCACCACCTTCCCCCTCTTTGCCCTTGTCATACCAGAGCATTATCGTCTCTTTTTAGAAGGATTTCTCAATAACTACCGCGATACTGGTTTCCTTCCAAAATGGTTGTCTCCAGATGAACGTGGCATGATGCCCGGTACCCTTTTAGACGGCATTATCGCAGATAGCGCCTGCAAGGACATGGCCCCCGACCTAGAAGAAGAACTCCTCCAAGCCATGCTTGAAACAGCCAACAAGTCCGACCCTCTCGGTATCAATGGCCGTCACGGACTAGCCCAATACCAAGAACTGGGCTACCTCTCTACCGACCACCACGAAAGCGTCAGTCATACCCTAGACTATGCCTATAGTGACTTTTGTATCGCCAGCTGTGCCAAAAAACTAGGGAAAGTTGAAATTGCTGAAACCTATAGGACTGCTTCACAAAATTACCGCCATCTATTTGATGCTGAAACAGGATACATGCGAGCGCGAGACAATCAAGGCAACTTCCGCCCTGACTTCTCTCCCTATAGTTGGGGACGTGATTATGCCGAATGTTCAGCCATCCAAGCAACTTTAGGCGTTCTCCACGACATCCCAGACTTAATCCAGCTTATGGGTGGAAAAGAAGCCTTCAGCAACTATCTTTTGAAAACCTGTCAAGATGCTCCCCTCTTTGAGACGACTGGCTATGGTTACGAGATTCACGAAATGAGCGAGATGGCTACTGCTCCTTTTGGACAAGTCGCTATTTCCAACCAACCGAGCTTCCACATTCCTTATCTCTTCCGCTACAGCAATTACCCTGACTACACTGCCCTTCTTATCAAGACGCTCCGTCAGAAAGCCTTTCACCCAAGTTGGCAAGCCTATCCTGGCGATGAAGACAATGGCAGTCTCTCTGCTTGGTACATCTGGTCAGCTCTCGGATTTTATCCTACCTGTCCAGGAAAATCAAGCTATGATCTCGGAATCCCTCTCTTTGACCATCTACGAGTCTACCTAGCTAAAGAAGGTAAATGGCTGGATATTCATACGGAGCAAAACCACAGCCACTTCAACTTTGTCAAAGAATGCCGACTGGACAAAAACCTAGTATCAACTATTCAACACCAAGACCTCCTAAAAGCTGATCAGCTAACTTTCACCCTCAGCTGGTTACCAAGTCAGCCGTCCACTTCCTGAAATGCAAAAATCTCCTAGCAGGCTTTCCTGCTAGGAGATTTTCTTATGAGAGGTACTTGTTAAGCTTTGAAAATCGGACTTATCATCTGATAATTATCAAATAATCTACCAATTAAGCTTCTTCGTCTTCTTTACGACGACGACCTGCAAGACCAAGACCAAGTAAGGCACTTGCGGCAGCTGCTACCATAGCTACAGTAGAATCTGCTGTACCTGTATTTGGCAACTCTTTAGCGACTGTACGCACGTTTGTTGCTGCTTGAGCTGGAACTACAGCTGGTGTTTGAGCAGCTTGGTCATTAGCTGGACTTGCATGATTAGTTGCTGGAGAAACTTTCGCCAGGAAGTCTTCGATACGTTTAACCGTTGCAGCCACATCTGCCTGAGTTGCATCTGCATTGGCAAATACTTTCTTAGCGTCTGCCAATAAGTCAGTCGCTTCTTTTGCAGTTTCTGCATCAAGCTTAGCTGATTCTTGGATGATTAGTCCATCTAACTGACGAATAGCGCCTGCTAACTTAGCTTTATCCACTTTTGCTTCAGTGTTAGTAGCTCCGTTATTTTGAGCTGAAGGAGCTTGTTTAAAGATAGCTTCAGCGGTAATTGCTAAAACTTTGCCATCTTTAGTTACAACAGTTGCATTTCCTGCCTTGTCAAAGAGAACATCTACTACATCAGCATTTGCTGCTTTAATCTTAGCTTTTGCAGCTTCTTTTTCTGAATCTGTTAAGTTAGTAAAGTCTGCTACTGTTTCTTTTTCAAAGTCAAGGTTGATGTTATCTCCGCTATTCTTAGCTGTTACATCACTTTCTGTTTTCACTAATTGGTCTTTTGCAATCGATACTGTATTTCCATCTAGTGTTACTGTAGCGTTACCTTTATCGTCTACTACTACAGTCGCTCCTGAATTGACGGCTTCAATTGCTTTCTTAACTGCTGCTTTTTCATCTTCCGTTAAGTTATCTTTGTTTCCAACTAATGTACGGAATGCTGGTGTTTTCACTTTAGCAGTCTTAGCTTCGTCAGCTAGGTTTCCAGCTGGGATTACTAGGTCTAAAGCCGGAATATTCAGAACTGTACCATCAGCTTTAGTTACTGTTGCATTACCTTTGTCGTCTACTACTACAGTTGAACCTGAGTTGACTGCTTTAACCTTCTCTTCGATAGCTTTCTTCTCTTCTGGAGTTAAGGCATCTGGATCTGCTACTACAGTTTTAGCTGCTGGTGTATTGACATCATTGCCTGCATTTTCTTTAGTAATATCATCTTGTGTTTTCACTAAATCAGTGGCTGGAATGACCGCTGTCTTACCTTCTGGTGTTGTAACTGTAGCATTACCCTTATCGTCTACTACTACAGTTGAGCCTGGGTTGACTGCTTTAACCTTCTCTTCGATAGCTTTCTTCTCAGCCTCTGTCAACTTGTCTAGGTTCGCTGCTACAGTTTTAGCTGCTGGTGTATTGACATCATTGCCTGCATTTGGTTTAGCCGCATCTGCTGCTGACTTCGTCAAGTCTGTTGCTGGAATAACGGCTGTCTTACCTTCTGGTGTTGTGACTGTGGCATTTCCTTTATCGTCCACTACTACAGTCGCTCCTGGGTTAACTGCTTTAACCTTTTCTTCAATAGCTTTCTTCTCTGCAACTGTCAACTTGTCTGAGTTCGCTACAACCGTCTTATCCGCCGGCTTAACGATGTCGTTGCCTGCGTTTGGTTTAGTTGCGTCTTCCGGTGATTTGAATAAATCTTTCCATGGAATTGTTGCCACAGTTCCATCATTTAAAGTAACAGTAGCGTTACCTTTATCATCAAATTTAACAGATTTAGCCTCAGGATTGAGTTTTCTTAATTTTTCTTCTACTTTGGCTTGTGCAGCTGAATCAGTCGGTTCACCAACCACTTTATCTGCTGGTTTAACAATTTCACCATTTCCTGCGTCAGATTTAGCTGTATCTTCCTTAGTTCTCACTAACTCAGTTGATGGAATCGTTGCAGTCTGACCTTCTGGTGTAGACACTGAAACAGTTCCGTCTGCATCGAGTAGCACAATAGAATTTGGATTTACAGACTTAACAGCAGCAATAATTTGAGCTTTTTCTGACTCTGTCAACATCGATTTATCCTTGATGATAACTTTATCAAGTGGTTTGTTAATATCGTTTCCACCTTTACCATTATCTAGATTCTCCAACGTTTTCACCAGATCAGTTGGATTAATGATTCCCTTATCACCATTTGCTGTAGTAACTTCAATATTTCCAGCGTCGTTATATTTAACCTCTTTGGCTGTTGGGTTCACTTTCTTCACTTCTTCTAAGATTTTAGCTTTTTCCTCAGCTTTTAGGTTGGCTGGATCATTAACTAGCACTTTATCAATTGGTCTGTTAATATCCCCAACTGCTCTAATTGCCGATTTATCTGCGTCTTGAATCTTATTAACATCTGCTTCTTTATTCGCAGCATCTACTAATTTCTTAGCTTCGGCTGCTATTTGATCTGCTTTATCTTTAAGATTCTCTTTCGCTTTAGGAGATAAGTCAGTACGCGCGTCAATCTCTTCTTTCTTCGCTTTTGTTTGCTCATCAATGGCTTTACGAGCATTTGGTTTATCTTCTACAACAGGTAAAACTTTCCCTATTTCAGCATTTGCATCATCTTGAAGTTTCTTAACCTCTGAATCTGTTGTAGCAATATCAATTGCTTGCTTAGCTTCTTTAGCTAAGGCTGTCGCTTTTTCAGCAGCTTCAGCTTTTTCTTCATCCGTAGCATCTGGTGTGTTTTCAATGGCTTTTAGTTGTTCAGCTAGCTTATCATCAATAGCTTTCTTGGCTGCAGCTTTAGTTGTTGTTTCTGGATTCACAGCTTTAATCGCTGCTACACCGTGTTCCTTAGCACTATCTACTGCTCCTTGAACCTTCCTTGATTCCTCTGGTGTTGTGGTTACATCTGGTTGAGCATCAATGGCCTGGTTCGCTTCGGCTGCTCGAGCTTGAGCTTCTGCTTTAACTTTCGCTTTTTCTTCAGCTGTTAGATCTTGGCGGGCATCAATTTCTGCTTCTTTCTTAGCTAATTCATCTGCCACTGCTTTCTTAGCAGCTGCTTTGGCTACTGGATTCACAGCACCAACTGCAGACTCACCTGCTTCTTTGGCTTTGGCTACTTCTGCATCACTTGTTGCGGCTGCTACTGCTGCCTTAGCCTTGTCTGCTTCTTCCTTAGCCTTGTCTTTAGCAGCTTTCTTCTCTGCATCTGTCAAGTCTGTACGCTCATCAATGGCCTTGTTCTTAGCAGCAAGAGCGTCATCAATGGCTTTGTCAGCTGCTGCTTTAGCAGTTGTTTCTGGATTCACAGCTTTAATCGCTGCTACACCTTGTGTCTTAGCGGCTTCTACTTTATCTTGAGCTGCTTTGGCTTCTTCTGGTGTTGCGGCTACATCTGGTTGAGCATCAATGGCCTTGTTCGCTTCGTCAGCAGCTGCTTGAGCTTCTGCCTTAGCTTTCGCTTTTTCTTCAGCTGTTAGATCTTGGCGATCATCGATTTCCTTATTCTTAGCAGCTAATTCATCTGCCACTGCTTTCTTAGCAGCTGCTTTGGCTACTGGATTCACAGCACCAACTGCAGACTCACCTGCTTCTTTGGCTTTGGCTACTTCTGCATCACTTGTTGCGGCTGCTACTGCTGCCTTAGCCTTGTCTGCTTCTTCCTTAGCCTTGTCTTTAGCAGCTTTCTTCTCTGCATCTGTCAAGTCTGTACGCTCATCAATGGCCTTGTTCTTAGCAGCAAGAGCGTCATCAATGGCTTTGTCAGCTGCTGCTTTAGCAGTTGTTTCTGGATTCACAGCTTTAATCGCTGCTACACCTTGTGTCTTAGCGGCTTCTACTTTATCTTGAGCTGCTTTGGCTTCTTCTGGTGTTGCGGCTACATCTGGTTGAGCATCAATGGCCTTGTTCGCTTCGTCAGCAGCTGCTTGAGCTTCTGCCTTAGCTTTCGCTTTTTCTTCAGCTGTTAGATCTTGGCGATCATCGATTTCCTTATTCTTAGCAGCTAATTCATCTGCCACTGCTTTCTTAGCAGCTGCTTTGGCTACTGGATTCACAGCACCAACTGCAGACTCACCTGCTTCTTTGGCTTTGGCTACTTCTGCATCACTTGTTGCGGCTGCTACTGCTGCCTTAGCCTTGTCTGCTTCTTCCTTAGCCTTGTCTTTAGCAGCTTTCTTCTCTGCATCTGTCAAGTCTGTACGCTCATCAATGGCCTTGTTCTTAGCAGCAAGAGCGTCATCAATGGCTTTGTCAGCTGCTGCTTTAGCAGTTGTTTCTGGATTCACAGCTTTAATCGCTGCTACACCTTGTGTCTTAGCGGCTTCTACTTTATCTTGAGCTGCTTTGGCTTCTTCTGGTGTTGCGGCTACATCTGGTTGAGCATCAATGGCCTTGTTCGCTTCGTCAGCAGCTGCTTGAGCTTCTGCCTTAGCTTTCGCTTTTTCTTCAGCTGTTAGATCTTGGCGATCATCGATTTCCTTATTCTTAGCAGCTAATTCATCTGCCACTGCTTTCTTAGCAGCTGCTTTGGCTACTGGATTCACAGCACCAACTGCAGACTCACCTGCTTCTTTGGCTTTGGCTACTTCTGCATCACTTGTTGCGGCTGCTACTGCTGCCTTAGCCTTGTCTGCTTCTTCCTTAGCCTTGTCTTTAGCAGCTTTCTTCTCTGCATCTGTCAAGTCTGTACGCTCATCAATGGCCTTGTTCTTAGCAGCAAGAGCGTCATCAATGGCTTTGTCAGCTGCTGCTTTAGCAGTTGTTTCTGGATTCACAGCTTTAATCGCTGCTACACCTTGTGTCTTAGCGGCTTCTACTTTATCTTGAGCTGCTTTGGCTTCTTCTGGTGTTGCGGCTACATCTGGTTGAGCATCAATGGCCTTGTTCGCTTCGTCAGCAGCTGCTTGAGCTTCTGCCTTAGCTTTCGCTTTTTCTTCAGCTGTTAGATCTTGGCGATCATCGATTTCCTTATTCTTAGCAGCTAATTCATCTGCCACTGCTTTCTTAGCAGCTGCTTTGGCTACTGGATTCACAGCACCAACTGCAGACTCACCTGCTTCTTTGGCTTTGGCTACTTCTGCATCACTTGTTGCGGCTGCTACTGCTGCCTTAGCCTTGTCTGCTTCTTCCTTAGCCTTGTCTTTAGCAGCTTTCTTCTCTGCATCTGTCAAGTCTGTACGCTCATCAATGGCCTTGTTCTTAGCAGCAAGAGCGTCATCAATGGCTTTGTCAGCTGCTGCTTTAGCAGTTGTTTCTGGATTCACAGCTTTAATCGCTGCTACACCTTGTGTCTTAGCGGCTTCTACTTTATCTTGAGCTGCTTTGGCTTCTTCTGGTGTTGCGGCTACATCTGGTTGAGCATCAATGGCCTTGTTCGCTTCGTCAGCAGCTGCTTGAGCTTCTGCCTTAGCTTTCGCTTTTTCTTCAGCTGTTAGATCTTGGCGATCATCGATTTCCTTATTCTTAGCAGCTAATTCATCTGCCACTGCTTTCTTAGCAGCTGCTTTGGCTACTGGATTCACAGCACCAACTGCAGACTCACCTGCTTCTTTGGCTTTGGCTACTTCTGCATCACTTGTTGCGGCTGCTACTGCTGCCTTAGCCTTGTCTGCTTCTTCCTTAGCCTTGTCTTTAGCAGCTTTCTTCTCTGCATCTGTCAAGTCTGTACGCTCATCAATGGCCTTGTTCTTAGCAGCAAGAGCGTCATCAATGGCTTTGTCAGCTGCTGCTTTAGCAGTTGTTTCTGGATTCACAGCTTTAATCGCTGCTACACCTTGTGTCTTAGCGGCTTCTACTTTATCTTGAGCTGCTTTGGCTTCTTCTGGTGTTGCGGCTACATCTGGTTGAGCATCAATGGCCTTGTTCGCTTCGTCAGCAGCTGCTTGAGCTTCTGCCTTAGCTTTCGCTTTTTCTTCAGCTGTTAGATCTTGGCGATCATCGATTTCCTTATTCTTAGCAGCTAATTCATCTGCCACTGCTTTCTTAGCAGCTGCTTTGGCTACTGGATTCACAGCACCAACTGCAGACTCACCTGCTTCTTTGGCTTTGGCTACTTCTGCATCACTTGTTGCGGCTGCTACTGCTGCCTTAGCCTTGTCTGCTTCTTCCTTAGCCTTGTCTTTAGCAGCTTTCTTCTCTGCATCTGTCAAGTCTGTACGCTCATCAATGGCCTTGTTCTTAGCAGCAAGAGCGTCATCAATGGCTTTGTCAGCTGCTGCTTTAGCAGTTGTTTCTGGATTCACAGCTTTAATCGCTGCTACACCTTGTGTCTTAGCGGCTTCTACTTTATCTTGAGCTGCTTTGGCTTCTTCTGGTGTTGCGGCTACATCTGGTTGAGCATCAATGGCCTTGTTCGCTTCGTCAGCAGCTGCTTGAGCTTCTGCCTTAGCTTTCGCTTTTTCTTCAGCTGTTAGATCTTGGCGATCATCGATTTCCTTATTCTTAGCAGCTAATTCATCTGCCACTGCTTTCTTAGCAGCTGCTTTGGCTACTGGAGTCACAGAAGTAACATCCGCTATACCTTTATCTTCTGCAGCGTTCACAGCTGTTTGAGCAGTTGTTGCTTCCTCTGGTGTATCAGTAAAGTCTGGTTGCTCATCAATTTTCGCTAATTGTTCATCTGCTAATTCCTTAGCTTTGTCTTTAGCTGCTTTTTTCTCTGCTGGAGATAAGTCTGTACGTTTGTCAATTTGGTCATTCTTATCTGCTAATGCATTTGTTACAGCTTCTTTTGCTAAATCTTTTCCTACTGGATTAACTTTTTTAAGCGCATCTCCAATTTTCGCTGCTGCAGTATCTACATCTGCATTTGTTGGTGCTGCATCGATTTGAGCTTTAACTTTATCAGCTTCTTCCTTAACTTTCTTAAGTGCATCAGCTTTTTCCTTGTCACTTAAGTTAGGGCTTTTGTTGATTTCGTCTTCTTTAGCTTTAACAGCCTCGTCAACTGCTCTCTTAGCATCTGGTTTTGCAGATACGACAGGATTGTCTGCTGCAATGGCGGTTGTCCCTGCAGTTTGAGCTTGATCCAAGGCAGCTTTTGTTGTTAGGCTAGGATCATTAATGGCTGCTAATGCTTTTTCTTTATCTGCATTTACCTTAGCGATAGCTGCATCTTTTTCTTCTTGAGTTGCTTCTGCATTACCATTGATAGCGTTAATCTGCTCCTCAGCTGCTGTATTAACCGCATCGATAGCAGGTTGTTTGTCCAGTTTTACAACACTTGTCAAAGGAACACTATCAGTAGATCCATCATTATAAGTAACGACAAGTTGGTCACCTTGTGTTGCTACAGATTTGATGTAATTTGATGCATTTTCTACTTCTGTATTATTTTTATCTGACAATCTTGCATCATCAGCTGTGCTATATTTAACCTTGATATTCTCTTTAATTTTAGTAAGATCAGCTTCAGATAGATTATCTGGATCAGAAACTACGATTTTATCAGCTTCGTTTGTTTGACTTACAATGTCGTATTTTTGAGTTTGTTCACGAACTACAAGTTTGAAAGCTCCTTCTTGCTCAAGATTACTATTCTGAAGTGGTGGAGAAAATACTGCTCTTTCTAAATCTTCAGCTACTAGGTATCTTGTCATTAATGTTCCTACATATTGTGGTTTGCCTGGAACATTTACTGTTCCTGTAATTCTCGTAATAGCTGGATTATCTTCTGTTGCATTAATACCATCAGTATCCGTCTGTGATGTCATAGTTAAACCATACTGATTTACAACTTGTCCTTGTGCAGCACCAGATGCCCCTACAACACCTTTCGCCTGTACTATACGAAGATCCTTAATTTTTCCACTATCGTCTGTAACACCAAACTCAAGATTTGTTTCTTCACCTTTATAAACATAGATTTCTTTCTGAGCTGAATTAGAGAACGGAATAATTCCTTTTGGTCTTACATTTAGAACTTTATTTTTTTCGATTGTATCTACAGAGCCGTCATTATATGTTACAGCAAGTTTTGTAGAATCTGTTGGAGACACTGCCACTGCTTTAATCAATTGAGACGGGTTGTTAACATCTGTTCCTGCTAAGTTTTGCAAGCGAGCATCCGTATTCGTTTTAGAGTACTCTAATTGCAATCTTGACTTAATTGTTCCTAACTCATCTTCTGTAATGTTATCAATATCATTAACAGTAATACGTTGAGAGCCTGTTAAATCTTTAACGTCATATTTTTGTTTTTGAGGTTTCAGCACAACATTAAAGGCATGGTCATTACGCTTTCCAGTGTCAGAGCCCGTAAAGTCCACATTGTTAGTATCACGTACCCGTACGTAACGCCAACCTAAATTAGTTCCTGTAGGATTTTCACCTCTAGTTGCATCCTCTAATCTAGTTTGCGTAAATTTCCCGTCTGGAGCTGGAGTACCTGAGTATCTAATAACTGCTGGATGTTCGTTTGTTGCATCTGTTTCAGATGTAAAAACATTTGCCTTATATCCATACTCCGTATTAATTTTATCAGGTTCATTTGGAACAGGTTGAAATGATTGATTCCCACCTTTCAGCAGCTTAGCTTCCTTAATCCTACCTGCATCATCTTTAATTTTAATCTCAAATGAGGTTTCTTCTGCACCATAGACATAGATTTCTCTTTCAGTAGTATTAGAATATGGAATCTCTACCACTGGAGGCTGATCAGTGGTAGCTGCAGGGGCCTCACTCCCAGCTGTTGCTCCTCCATTTTCTGCACCAGTAGACGGTGCTCCATCTCCTGGGTCAGCCTCCCCCCCTCCGTTAGGGCTAGCTGCCACAGCGGCTCCGCCTTGTGGGTCTGTGCCATTCTCATCAGCTGACACTGCTCCGTTCCCCAAAAACATAAATAGAGCCGCTACTGCCACACTGGCCGCACCAAAACTATATTTACGAATAGAATAACGCGTGACCTTCTCACGACGCAGGCGCTCAGAACGACTCATGGATACTTTCTTGTCCATTACTTAAATCTCCTTTAGGATTATATTTTTCTACATAAGAGAGGCTCCTCCTTCCTTATAGAAGGAGACTTCCTCTATACATAGATTTACTTTACTATGATACATAATTACCAAGATATATGCAACTTTTTTGTTTGCTAATATTTTGCTAAAAAAAAAAACATTTTTTCGATTTTCGTGAATTTTATTCGGTTTTTTTATCCATATTTTTCATTATTTTATGAATTTGTTAAGGATTTACAGATTCTTATGACATCTTATGCTCTGATTTTTTAGGATTCATTCAACCCTTAATTTCTATAAATATTATTTTTTCAAAATAACTCTATCTTTTTCACTAGCCTCGACAAAATAAGTAGAAAAAATGTAAGGGGGTGCGCCTTTTTCATTGGCATCATTTGAAGATGACAACATGCAAGGAGCCTAAAAAAGAGAAACAGCCAGTGATATCACTAGCTATTCTGATTGCTTGCCATAGAACAGAAGATAGCGGCTCCTTACCTCTCCTGACTACTTGACTAGTCTTGACCACTTACTATAGCTGCTCAGTTTTAAACAAGCAGGTTATCAGAAAGCCATGGCCTAGCCTACTGATTTTAAACAAGGAGCATTGGATGGCATCAAAAAAGAACACAGGCCTACCGAGGCAGCCAAAGTTTTTGATCTTGGTCTCAGAACTCTCTTCAGCTAGGAAAAGAAATGAGGTGAACAAGGACACTGAGAGTGGAAAGAGCGAGTCATCAAAAATCGAAAGCTTCCTTATAGAGGAGTCGAAAGCTTTTGTAGAGGCTCATATCGAGGCTGCTTTCAGGGAAATTGCGGCACAGCTTGATTGTGCTCTCCCTTCAGTAGGGGCAGCTTTAAAGCAGATTCAGGTCACTTGAAAAAGACGACTAGCTTTAAGGAACAAGATTCAAAGAAAGTCGCTGACTTCTCTAGTCTGGAGATTTTCCAATCTCCCTCCTTATGGGACGGTTCTATAGTAAAATGAAATAGAAATAGGACAAATCAATCAGGACAATCAAATCGATTTCTAACCATGTTTTAGAAGCAGAGGTGTACTATTCTAGTTTCAATCTATTATATTTTTTAGCAAAGGGCTTTGATATAACATAAAAATCGAAGTTCTGCTACTCCTATAAATGGAGTCATAGAAATTCGATTTTTTCTAATTATCCTAATCCTAGACGTTCAAAGATAGGCTCCACTCGTTTGGTATAGTAAAGATGGTTGAAAATCTCATCGATTTCCTCTTGTGTCAAACGTGATGTCACCTCTGGATCTGCTTCCAGAAGTAGTTTGAAGTCTACTTGCTTGTCCCAAGAGTAGGCTGTTTTTGGTTGTACCAAGTCATAGGCTTGCTCACGGGTCATGCCTTTTACCAATCAAGGTCAACATGGCACGTTGGCTAAAGATCAGACCAAAAGTCGCGTTCATGTTGCGGATCATGTTTTCTGGTAAGACCGTCAAGTTCTTGACGATATTTCCAAAACGGTTGAGCATGTGGTCAATCAAGATGGTCGTATCAGGTGTGATGATACGCTCAGCTGATGAGTGGGAAATGTCGTGTTCATGCCAGAGAGCCACATTCTCATAGGCTGTAATCATGTGACCACGCTCTAAACCCTGTTCAATCCCCTCTGCACGACCGCGTTCCAACCCTTTTTCCTCAGCTTGTTCCAAGGCATAGTCCTGCGCTAGCAAGGCTTGTTCTTCGCGTCTGCGTTGTTCACTAAACATCTCCCTGTCCTCCTCGGACCAGCTCTTGTAGTCTAGCAGTTGGTCTGCTTGGCTGATGGCTCGCTCGGGTTCCTGAGTAAAGGGCTTATTACCAAAAAACTCCAACCACGGCTTGCGAACCTCGTCTTTGCTGGTTTCTCTGTATTTTTTTTAGGTCTTATTTGTAATGTTTTTTCAATAGCGACTCAAACTCAGCGACAGTCATACCCAGCTGATGGCTGGCAACCTCGGAAGTCAGAAGTCCTTGGCGAACCATATCCAAAAAGGCAAAAAGTTTTCCACGTTCAAGTCCTTGTTCTAAACCTTTTTCGATGCCCTGTTCAATCCCCTCAGCTCGACCACGTTCAAGTCCACGCTCTAAACCTTTTTCGATGCCTTGTTCAATCCCCTCAGCTCGACCACGTTCAAGTCCACGCTCTAAACCTTTTTCGATGCCTTGTTCAATCCCCTCAGCTCGACCACGTTCAAGACCTTCTGCACGACCTCTCTCCAACCCTTTTTCTTCAGCTTGTTCCAAGGCATAGTCCTGCGCTAGCAAGGCTTGTTCTTCGCGTCTGCGTTGTTCACTAAACATCTCCCTGTCCTCCTCGGACCAGCTCTTGTAGTCCAGCAGTTGATCTGCTTGGCTGATGGCTCGCTCGGGTTCCTGAGTAAAGGGCTTATTACCAAAAAACTCCAACCACGGCTTGCGAACCTCGTCTTTGCTGGTTTCTCTGTATTTTTTTAGTTCCAAGAACGCCATCTTAACCAGATGGTTTTCTTGTCCATTATTGGTGATGGTTAAAACTTCACCTGTCGTGTCCTCGCGCATACTAAAACTATGAAAAGCCAGGTCATCTAAGAAATAATTGCTGTCCACAATTGCGATAGCGTATACTGGTGCAATGTGTTTGTAGCTCTGGTGAGTATTTCCTTCTTGCTGGCGGATTTTTTCTAGGTTTTGATTGACCTGACTACACAAATAAGCCCACAGGCGATTGATGAAAAAATTCTGATGATGGACTTGAATCTCAATGATTACTTGAGTGCCATTATCTAGTTCAGCTAAAACATCTATACTGGTATAGAAATCCTGTGCCGAGTACGGCAGGGAAGGCAAGACGTGAATATTGCTTCCCTCCAAAATGGTCACATTTTTGGCTGGCAAGTCCAGCATATCGCGAATAAACTGACAAGTGATTTCTGGGTTGCTGAAAATTTTCTTAGCAACCAAGTCATTAGTTGGGCTAATGCCCGGATGTCTTAAAATCATCCATTTCCTCCTTTTATTATACCATAGTTTTAAATCTAGGTTTACTAGATTTACTGCTACTATCTATTTATTCGGAAAAGAAATGAATTGTAAAGATATTTTATCTCGTTTCAACTAGAATATGAGCTTGATCAACCAACTGTCCATTAACAGTCAGATTTAGATAGAAATCTAAGGTCTTATCAGCAACAAAATACAGGGTTGGTATGCACAAATCTTTTTTGCTTTCTCCAGTTTGGAATTGAAGGACTTGAATCTCGTCCTGATAGGCGACACCATGGACACCTGTCCCCGGTTGAATCGAAATCTTAGCTTCCAAAGGAGTACTACTTTCGCTACGTTCAATCCTAAAATGAAGAGTCTCTCCCTTTGCCACAGCTAGGCTTTTTTCTGCAAATGCTAATCCCTGAACAACTTCTTTTTTTGATAAGCTAGGAGTTTTATAGAGGGAAATCTTGGTCAGTACAGGTAAATCCTGTGACTCTGTAATCATCACGCGCACCTTCTGTGCCTCTACTATCGGCCCTCGCAAGAGGCGCTTATGACCAACTGTGAAGCCCCTGGCAAACTCCTGCCAGACACCATCCACCTCTACTTGCACATGAAAAGCAGCGATTCGTTGCCCTAGCTTCAAATCTTCTCTTAACTCAAGCACATCGAAAGTTTTAGGCGCCCCTAAGTCTAATTCTAGTTGGATGGGCAAGTCTACATCGCTTGCCCAAGAACTAGTCTCAAGGCCATCTGTCAGATGATGACAAGCAAAGTCTGCGGAAAGAGCTGGACCAGATACCTTGGCTCCCAAAGCCAAATCTTCTTTATAGAGCTCATTGCGATAGGCCGCAAATTCATAGAGGCGTTCAATATCCTTTCCATCAAATAGACCATCTTGATTCGGCGGAATATTGAGCAAGAGAGGCATGCCCCTCCCTACCGAGTGAAAATAAATCTCGACCAACTCCTCAAGAGACTTAGGATCCTGATCTTCATGGTAAAACCAACCCGGCCGGATGGAAACATCTGCCTCACCGATTGAAAAAATCGTACCCGAGGGATCCCCATGTTGAAGATAGTCCAACTCTGCTTCTGTCCCTAGTTTATCAGGATTCACCTTTTGCCACAGGGGATCACCAGCATATCCTCGTTCATTGCCAATCCAGCGGATACTGGTGCCTTCTGTTGAAAAAATTAAGCAATCTCCCTGCAGGTCACGAATGGTTTCAAACCATTTTTCAAATTCATAATTGATCTTTTGAGCACCCTCTCCTCTGGCACCATCCATCCAGACCTCAGCAAATTTCCCTCCATTTCCATAAGCAGGATTTGATAAAATCTCCTTCAGCTGAGCCAGATAATAGGCATTATAGTCCGCTTCTCGGTTCACATGATAGAGCGGGCTGTGGGCATCCCAGGGTGACAGGTAGACCCCCATATCCATATCAAATTCTGTAGCAGCTTGAGATACTTCAAGGAGCAAGTCCCCCTCTCCATCCCTCCAAGGACTGGCCTTAACCGAATAATCTGTGTGAGCCGTCGGATAGAGGACAAAGCCATCGTGGTGCTTGACCACCAAAATCAACTTCTTAAAGCCCGTTTCCTTGAGCACGCGAATCCACTCACGCGCATCTAACTGTGTCGGGTTAAAGTGTTCAGGATCCTCCTGACCTGTCCCCCATTCCTGGTCATAAAAGGTATTAGGCCCAAAATGGATAAAGGCTGCTAGTTCATCCTCTAAATACGCTAACTGGGCCTGACTAGGCAAGGGGCCATGCGGTTTTATTGCTCTTACCATACTACTTCCTATCTACATTTTTCTTTACTTTTTTGGCATACACTTGCAATTCTGTTAAGGCTAGGGGGCTTGCCAAGTTTTCAAATCGAAGACGAAGGGCATAGGTTTCCACCTTGTCAAATTCAAAACGAAGCTCCTCATCCTTGTCACTTGACACTTTTCGGATAGCTGATACAGGGCGCCAATTCTCCTCTTGTTTGAGCAGAGAATCCTTGTCCAAATGATTTGGAGTCCGAGGCAAGCTAGGCTCATTCCCTACATAATAATCGATATGGGTAGGATCCACCGCCACGTAGTCTTGATTTTCGACATAATACAAGGTCACATTATCCACAAATCGCGGTTTTAAAATCCCTGCATCTCCAAAAAGAATGCCGACATTGGCTTGCTCTGACTTGGCAATCCAAGTATTGGCTGTCGATTTCTTCCGAGAAATGACCTTGTCATTGAGGTAAGAGACTGGGTGATTAGGCTCTGAGTGGGAAGCAAATACCAGAGGCAGGTTGGATCCTGTCCACTGATTGGAAATGACTTCCCCATCTACACTGGCATCTGTCACATGAATGGTGACTGTTGCTGGCAACTCACAGCCCGCTACTTGTCCTGTAAGAATACATTCTCCTACCTGAGCATAGACTTGAGGATCGAGTTCATCCCAAGTCACCTTGGCCGTATCTCGTCTGCCATCTGATAAGACTAGCTTAACTCGGTCTGGTAGGTGTGGGGCTTCCTTGACAAGCGTCCAAATCCTTTCAGTCTCAATAGCGCAAATCCCTTGGACACAAATCTGAGCAGAAGCCTTTAAATCCAGCCCTTCCAGCTGACCAGATACCATAAACTCATGAAAGCTTGCCATATCTTCTTCGGAGATTGCCTCCCAAACAACCTTGACTCGTTTTGCACCGCCAAACTCATAGTCCACCAAGACCGAAGACGGAAGCTGTGGATAAGTCCCCCTATCTGTATACAAGCGAAGTGGTCTTACAGAAACTGGCTTCCCTAGTGAGCTATTTTCTGCCACCTGCAGATGTATTTGATAGGTCTTTCCTTGATAAATAGCACTGATAGCCAAGTCCCCTGCAGACAAGCAATGAAGCACTCCCTGCTTGATAATGGCGTGGGCACTACCACTCGTCTCCCAAATCACTTCACTATTCCCCACCTTGTTCACAGGGTTATCCACAGTTTGTGGATAAAGTCCAATGGCTGGGGAATCCCCTTCTTGTAATCCTGACTGCTTGTCCACTCGAATCTCAAATAAGCGCTGATTTTTCACTAGCTGGCAATCAAAAGTCTCTCCCACTAAAAGATCAAAACTTGCTGGCTCTAGCCCTCTAGCACTGGCTTTTACTCTCACTCGACCTGCCTGCTCCAAGCTCTGAACCAAAAGTACACCTCTGCCATGAAAGGCTTTCCTCTGAAACCGAGCATTTTTCTGGGCTTGGTAACGTTCACGACTGGCCTGCCTACCATTATCCACACCTACAATACGAGCAGGGCCTTCAATTTTAAAATGAAGCTGATTGGAAGCAGTCGGCACCCAATTTCCAGCTTGGTCCAATACATCAAAATAAAGATAGAGGAGATCTTGCCCATCTGGCTCCAGTTGTGTTTTCTCGGCATGTAAGCCGATTTGGGCTGGCTTACCTGCAGTCACCACCTTATCTTCTGCCACAAGCTGACCTTGACAGTCATAGGCCACAGCACGCAATTCTCCCGGTTGATAAGCCAAAGGCCATTCGAGATAGAGTTGGTCAGAACCTTCTCCCTCTTGGTATTTTCTGCCATCTGAAGTCCATTTCTCCTGAAAGGTCTTCCTACCTTGAGATTTTCCATTGAGAAATAGCTCTACTGAACCAGCATTTGAATACACTCGAACAAGGATATCCCCATACTTATCCACAACTTGTTGATAACTCTTGTGGATTTCCCAATTCCAGTGAGGTAGGATATGAACCATGGGATACTGATCTAGGTCCAACCACTGACTTTGATAGAAATAATAGTCATTTTTAGGAATCCCTGCCGTATCCACAAGCCCAAAATAGGAACTCTTTACAGGCATGTCATTTTGATTGTGCCAAGGAGTGGGCTCACCAATATAGTCCACTCCTGTCCAAATAAACTGACCCGCATAGTCTAGCCGATTTCTATCTGCTATCCAAGAAGCCGTCGCTGTCTTCCCCCAAGGAACTCGATCATTTCCATAGTCTGACTGTTCAAAATTCCGCACGCGGCGATTATCCCCAACCCATTCCTTAGCTGGGCGAAAATAGCTATCACGCGTTCGGGTAGCCGATGAGGTTTCAGACCCATAAAGTTGCCACTTAGGATGTCTTTTGCGAATCCCGTCAATATTATCTTCCGAGTAATTTAAGCCCACCACATCCAGCAAATTGGCTATCTTTTCATGACCTCCAGAACCATCGCCAAAGCGGAATTGATCCATTCCCATGGTCACAAAACGACTCTCATCCACTTCCTTGACCCTTTCTAGCAAGCGTTTGATCGTCTTCAATGAATGAGCATCGCCATTTGCTTCGCTGACTTCATTTCCCAAGGACCACATAAAAATAGCTGGATTGTTCTTGCCACGCTCAATCATGATGCGCAAATCGTAATCTGACCAGAAATCGCCTGCTTTCGCATCTGGGTGAGTCGCTTCTTCCTCAAAAAAGCGACCATAATCATATTCTTTCTTGCCTCCATACCAGGTATCAAAGGCTTCTTCTTGGATAAGTAAGCCCATTTTGGCAGACAGATCCAGCAAAATACTACTAGCTGGATTATGGGTAATTCGGATAGCATTGACCCCCATTTCCTTCATCTGGCGCAAGCGTCTCTCAGCAGCTGACTTGTTTTCCACAGCTCCCAATGCTCCGTAGTCATGGTGCAAACAAACCCCATGAATCTTCAACCAGCGACCATTTAGAAAGAAACCCTTATCCGCTTGCCAATCCATATAGCGGTAACCAAAAGTCTCCTCTTCTTCATCAACCAAAATGCCATTTTTGTAGAGGCGAGTCTTCAATTGGTAAAGGTGAGGATGATCAATATCCCAAAGCAAGGGTTGAAAAATTGATATGGCTTGTTGGAAATGATGTTTGCCTCCAGACTCAATCACTAGAGAGTCTGTCGCCTGCCAGTCTGAAACCTGTTGTCCATCATACCAGATACTCTGCTCCAAATATACCGACACGGACTGAGGCCCATTATTTGAAACCTTGCTTTCAAGCTGGGTTTCCACCCACCCAGCTCTTTGTTCCTTTAGCTTAGGACTTGCTATCGTAATCCCATACAAATCCAGATGCACCGAATCTGTCATCAATAATTTTACTTCTCGATAAATACCGCTACCAGAGTACCAACGACTGCTAGGTTGCTTATTTTCCACAAAAACCGCAAGCTGGTTGGCCGTCCCATCATTTCTTAGATAAGGGGTGATATCATAAGAAAAGGGTGTGTAGCCATTGGGATAATAGCCCAACACTTGTCCGTTAATATAGACTTGGGCATTCATGTAAACCCCGTCAAAGAGCAAACGCACCGAAACAAGACTGGCATCTTCTTCCAAGTAAAACTGTGTCCGATACCAAGCCTGACCCCCGTTTAACTGGCCACCCTCATTTTGCGCTGGCGAGTACTGGTTAAAATCATTGTAAATACTCCAGTCATGCGGCACTTGAATAGCCTGCCAATTTCCCCTCTGAAAATCCTGCGCCGAGGCCTCTTCCTTCCCCACCTCTTGGCTAAAAAACCAGTGATTTCGTAAAACTTCCTCTCTTCTCATACAAACATTCCTCTTTAAACGAATCGATATACTTGACTATAGCACAAAACAAAAGCGCTTTCAAGACTTCCTCCATCACTCCCTAAATACTCAGAAAAGATTCTATAATTTGTGGAAAAGTCTGAAAATCACTCCATATTCAAGCAAACTGTCATTTTTAAGAAATAAGGTCAAACCTTACAAGAGCGCAAAAAACACCTCTCCGAATGTTCATTCCAGAGAGATGTCCCTTTTGTCTTAACTATTGTAAATCGACTGTCTAAAGTCATCTGAATCTTTGAGATAAGCTTTATAAATCGCTTTTTTCAGTTTTTGAACTGGAGTTTCGATAAACTCAAACTTTTGAGCCGTGGTATTGCCTGCTTTTATTTGAGCAAGTTCCTCTTTAACAGCTTTATTCATAAGCTCTTGTAATTTTTCTTTACTATCAATTACTTCTTCTTTTCCGTTGTAATTTATAGTAATTGGTGTTAACTTACCTAATTTCTCAACACGCTCATTTATTTGCTCTTTTTTGAACTCAGCATATGTTTTTCCTAGAATTTTATCAAAAATATATTTATCTGATAACGGTACTCCCTCTGCTTCAGCTTCTTCTTTAAACTGATTTGATACATAAGGAACAAATCCTTCATAGTAGCCCAAAGCAGCCATCAATTCAAAGGCTTGTTTTCTAAAGGTGATGTCCCCACTCATACCAGAGTCATTTTGACTAACACCATAAATGGTATCAAACATATCAACGGTATAGTAACCATTTGGTGCAATTTTATCTTTATCCTTAAAACCAGCAATGATATAACGATTGACCAGGATATGATTGTCAATCAAACTATCAATATCTGTCAATTTTTTGGCATCTTCTAAGGTCAGAGCTTGAATCTCCTCACTCTTATGAGTTGCTGGAATTACTGTATTACGATAATCTATCCATCTTCTAAATGGTGAACTAATCGGAACTATTTTCTTGAAATATTTAGTTTTTTCTTCATCAGTTAGATTTTTCGTTGCCTCAGCTTCTAGATAATCTAGAGTATAAAGGACATCAAAACTTCCCTTCATGTAAGATTGCAAATCTTCTGCCGTTTTAAATCGATCAGGTGTCTTATTGTAAAATCCATCCTTATCACTCTCATCATATACAAAGTTGAGATTGAAATAAGTATCCTTTTCTGGATTATAGGAGTTTTCAAAAATACCACGCGCATAAAACTCTGCGGCTGTACCATCTCGACGACCGTGATTATTAAACAAGACCGTTCTATCTAGTAAGTGCGTCATTTCATGAGAATAAGTCGCTGAACCTCTATCATCCAGAACTCTATCTATAAAGTAACGGACACCTAATCCATTAGCCTCAGCTCCCACCTTACTTACTGGAGAATAGTAATTCATAGGAGTCATAAACTGGTCGACCCCCTTATCAGCTCCACTACCAGTAGCTGGTGACCAAGTGCTATCAATCTGGGCATTCGGATTACTTGTATATTTCTTCATCGTATCAATAATCAAGCGATTTGTCAGCAACTTATCACGATTTTCTGGTTTTGTTATACGATAAAGAGTATCGACATAGTTGGCTTGTTGTACAGCCGCCTTTTCAATTAAAGACTTGACTCTAGCAAGCTCAGCCTGGTACTTAGTTGGATTAGACTGGGCGAGAGAAGTATCTATATAGGAACCAATATTACCGTAAGTAATCGTCGCCATATTACTAATCACATAAACATTTGGTTCTTTCACATTCAAAAGTCCCAAAATAGCAGCCATATTAGCCTCTTGTTTACGAGGATCCTTTTCCCCAGCTGTCAACTTGCTATACAGCCCGACATGCGCTGAAGGATTTTCCTTAGATGGTTTTTCAACAATCATAGCTTGGCTAGATTTTTTAAGCCAGGTATCCGCATCATCTGACGTAAAGAGTTGGCGATTGCTGTCTAAAAATTCCTTCAAGCTAGCCTTACCTGTAATGGTAGATAAATACTTTGTAAATGTTTGAGGACTATTGGTCAATTTCATCTCTTCATAAGACATGGATCCTAATTTTTTCAAACTATCCAAGGCTGTCATTGTCTTATTACCAAATGAGCTTGGATTAAAGGCCAGAATATCACGAATATTCGTGTCCCCAAATTGAATATTATAAAAACGATTGATATAAGACAGTCCCAACAAAATCTGCTCTTTGTATTGCTCCAGCTCTTGTTTGACCTTGCTGCGATTTTCAGGGGTATCTCCTATAATTCCTAATGTATGCGAGGCAATCTTTTTGAAACTTGACTCAGCTTGCCTCTTCGTCTGATCAAAGCTTTCTTGGATTGACAGTTTTTGAAGATACTCTATGCGCAACATATCTTTGACCTCTTGGTCAGTGATATTTGGGTGTGTTTTTCTGAGCGCAATTCTCCTTGTTATAATATCTCGAGGATCATAGGTAGGCTCTAACTGTGCTTTTAGTTTACTGTCATGTAAGAAGTCTACTGACCTCGCGCTTGTGGTCAGAGCAGACACATCCACAGCATCTTCTCTCTCACTATTTGTTGGAAGGATGTGTGGTTTATCCTCCTGACTACCAACTAAAACAACTCTCGGTTTCATTGGTTTTGTTATTTGACTCACTTCTCGAGGATTAACCAATTCACCAGTTTGTTCATTGATAGCGTAGGTTCTGGTCAGTGTATTCTCACCAACTTCTCCTTCAGAGGCTACCTTTTCCATCTTTTTAGCAAGAGAAGAATCCTCTCTTCGTTCCTCAGTAACAGCAATCGGTTGTATTACTTTTTCCACATTACCAACTTGAATCACTTTATCGACTGCTGGATTTACTTGTCTAGTGGTGTCAGATACCGTCACCTGACCTGTTGCCTGGTCTAGTTGATAAGTCGTCCTAGTTTCCACCGAACCATCACGCCCTGCAACCGCTACTTCCTCTTTTCTGAACTCCAAAGCAGGATTCACCTGGTAGATCATTTTATGAGATAGGACAGTGGTTTCAACACTCGGTTTAGTTCCAACTTCTACAACTTGATCAACTTTGTTGGCTACTATTTTGACAGTTTTACTCTCAGAAATATTGCCACTTGCTTGATCTTTGGTATAGGTAGTAGTAACTTGTTCTTGTCCCTCAACACCCGAAATTTTTACTCTTGTAACGCCGTGGTCTAGCGCTTCATTCTTTTCATAAATGGTTTCATAAGGAACAGCTTTGGTCTCTACTTTGGTCTGAGGAATTTGAGTGTCTTCTTTAGTACCAACCAAGATTACTTTTTGTCGCATAGCTTTAGTTATTTCAGTTTTCTCAATTGGATTTGTTAACTCTCCTGTCTCCGGATTAACTTCATAAGTTTTAGTGACGGTTGTTTCCCCTTGCTCACCTGCATCTTCAACCTCTTCTTTTCCTTTTGGAAGTTCAGGGTTATCTTTTCTCAACTCGGTGATTTCTATAGGTGACACGATCTTTTCTACATTTCCAACTTTTACTATTTTGTCTTTAGCTGGAGTGTTTTCTGTTGTAGTTTCTTCTGAGATAGCTCCTGTTTCTTGATTTACTGTGTATGTTGTAGTTGATACTGTACGCCCTTTTTCACCTGGTGTTTCTACTTTTTCCTTATAACTTAGCGTCTCATCTGCTACATATCGTGTTTCAAACGGAGTATCCTTTATTTCAACCTTAGACTTAGTTCCTACTGCCGTTATTTTCGCTTGCATTGGCTTAGCGACTTTTGTCGTTACATCTGGCTCAGTCAAGTCTCCTGTTTGTTCATTTACTTTGTAAACTTTTATTGTTGTCGTTTCTTCGTCCTGACCTTGATTTCTGACTTCTTTGACACCTTTATCAAGTGACTCATCCGCAACAAACTGTTCACCTCTTTTGGTTGTTGAGGTTGTTTCTTCTACATTTCCAACCTTAACAACTCTATCTACTGGATGTTTTTCTATCTTTGTTGAAGTGTTTTCTACTATTTTCCTAGTACTTTCATCAAAACTGTAAGAAGTAGTTGTCACTTCCTTACCATTTTCGCCTGCTACTTCTACTCGTTGCTCTTTGTAATTTAAAGCTGGCGATGCTGTATAGATTGTTTTATAGTCCAGTACTTTTTCTTTCATTACTGGACTTGGGACAGTTGGTTGCTCTTGGGGAGCTGAGGGTTCAGGCTGAACAGCTGGAGCTGGTTCGTTTCCTTGACTTGGGTTGACCTCTGGAGATTGATCTTCTTCGCGTCCTGATTCCATGGCTGGGGTTGCTGGTTCAGAATCTTTGGTCTCAGCAGTTGCTTTAGATGGATGATTAGACTCAGTACCTTGTGGGGCAAGAGTTTGATTCTCCTCGCCCCCTGATTCCATGGCTGGGCTTTCTGGCTCAGAATCTTTGGTCTCAGCAGCTACTTTAGATGGTGGCTGGGACTCAGTACCTTGTGGGGCAAGAGTTTGATTCTCCTCGCCCCCTGATTCCATGGCTGGGCTTTCTGGCTCAGAATCTTTGGTCTCAGCAGCTACTTTAGATGGTGGCTGGGACTCAGTACCTTGTGGGGCAGACTCACCAACATCTTTTACCCCCTCAACTGAATTCTCCAGCTGTTTCTCCTCACCCTTTTGTTCCGCAAGAGATTGATCTTCTTCGCGTCCTGATTCCACGGCTGGGGTTGCTGGTTCAGAATCTTTGGTCTCAGCAGTTTCTTTAGATGGTAGCTTAGACTCAGTACCTTGTTGGACATGAGTTTGATTCTCCTCGCCCCCTGATTCCATGGCTGGGCTTTCTGGCTCAGAATCTTTGGTCTCAGCAGCTACTTTAGATGGTGGCTGGGACTCAGTACCTTGTGGGGCAGACTCACCAACATCTTTTACCCCCTCAACTGAATTCTCCAGCTGTTTCTCCTCACCCTTTTGTTCCGCAAGAGATTGATCTTCTTCGCGT